>CAMLNJ010000083.1 GCA_946481225.1 uncultured Verrucomicrobiota bacterium
GCGGCCTCAGCGTCGTTGGAGATCCCCCGATCTGCGGCTCGCCGAAAGGCGGGCGCGCGGCGCGGTTCTCGCGGGCGGGGTGGAGGATTGCCGGCACCTGGCACCGGATCGGGTGTCTGTCGCTCAGACACCGATGATCAAAAAACTATGCCTTTTGCTTTGGATTCCGTCGTTTCTGTTGGCGGCCGCGCCGGCGTTGCAGGTGGGGAAGTTTTCCGCGCCGGAATATGATGCCGCCGGGGCGATGGTGCGGAGGCTGACGGCCGAATCGGCGAGGGGCCCGCTGGAGGAGCCGGTGCTCGGGAAGGGGGCGCTGGAGTTCTTCGGGCAAGGCGAACGGAGCGGGGAAGTGCTCGCGCGGCTGGAGTTCACCGAGGCGATTTATGACCGGGCCCGCTTGGTCCTACGCGGGGCGGGCGCGGTGCATTTTCGCTCGGAGCGGGGCGAGGTGTGGGGAAACGGCTATTCCTACGACCTCGGGGCGGGCGAGTTGCGATTGGACGCGAGCGTGGTGCTCAAGTTGCCGCAGGGTCTGATCAATGCGGGAAAGGCGGAAGTCTGGCTCGATCCCAAGCCGGATGAGGCGGGGCAGATCGAGATCCGGCGCGCCGAACTGACGGGCGGGGTGACGGTCACGGAGTTGAAAAACAGCAAGTTGGCGGTGGACCGGGTCGAGGCCGAGCGGGCTTCCTACACGGCGCGCGACGGGTTGCTGCGCCTGCCCTCGCCGGTCCACGTCTGGCGCGACGGGCAAAAAGGGCTGCTCGAGAGCGACTCGATTTCGTTCGACGTCGGTCCGGTGGTGATTCCCGCGAAGAGCGCGGAAACGCCGCCGGCGGAGAAGGCCGGCGCCGAGGTGATTCCGACGCTTTAAAAATCGCCGGGGCCCGGGCGCAGAAGGATGTCCTCGGCGACGGTGTCGGCGGGAAGCGATGCGAGGGCGACGACGGCCTCGGCGACGCCGGCGGCGCTCATGAGGCGCTCGCGCGGGATGGGGACGTCTTTCCAGATCGGCGTGTCGATCGCGCCGGGGTGGACGGCAAGGACGCGGAGGCCGGTGCCCTTGGTCTCGGCGCGCAGGGCGGAGGCGAGGCCGGTGAGGCCGTGCTTGGCGGCGGTGTAGGCGGCGCAGCCGGGGAGGCCGATTTTGCCGCAGATGGAGCTGATGAAAACGAAGTCGCCGGAGCCGCGGGCCTGGAGCGCGGGGAGAAATACTCGGGTGACGAGGTAGGCGGAGCGCAGGTTGACGCCGATCATGTCGTCGAAAAGCGCGGGCGGAGTGTCGCCGAGTCTGGCCGGGGTGAAACGGCCCGCGTTGTTGATCACGATGTCGGGCGCGGCGCCGCGGAAGCGTTTGGCGACGGCGGTGGGCAGGCGGGAGACGACGGCCTCGTCGGCGACGTCGCAGACGAAACCGTGGGCGGAGGCGCCGAGTTTTTCGCAGCGGGCGGCGACGCGCTCGAGGTTGGCGGCGTTGCGCGCGACGAGGGCGAGGCGGACGCCGCGGTGGCGGCGCGCGTAGGCGAGCGCGATGGCCTCGCCGAGGCCCTGGCTGCCGCCGGTGATGAGGACGAGCGGCGGGCGCGGCGTTTTGTTTTTAACCACGGATTTCACGGATGGGCACGGATGAGGCGGAGGCGATGGAGTTTTTGAACCGCGAATGGACGCGAACGGACGCGAATGAAAACGCAAAGGCGGCGACGGAGCGCCGCCCTCCATGCGGCCGGGATGGCTGTTATCCGCGTCGATCCGCGTGATCCGCGGACTCGCGTCAGCAGACCAGGCTGCGGAAGGCGTCGAAGTCGGCGGAGAGGCCGCCGGGCACGCCCTTGGCGATCACGCTGACGGCGTCGTGCGAGTGGAGCGACTCGAGGTGCGAGCAGGCGACCTGGAAGTCGGCGATGCGCGCATCCTTCGCCAGTTCGGCGTAGACGAGGCGGGCGGCGTCCTCGACGAACTTGATGTGGGCGCCGTTGAGCTCGGCGAAGGCCTGCTCGTCCTCGCGTTTCACCATGACCTGGGTCTCGGTGACGAGGGCGCGCAGGAGGTGGTCGCGGACCTCCTCGAGGTGCGGCTCGGCTCCGGGCGCGAGCTCGACGAGGACGCGGGCCTTGGAGCGTTGGTTGTGGGGAATCGAATACACACCGCGGACCTCGCGGGCGTGCTCGGCGAGCTCGGCGCTGCACGGGCAGGCGGAGGAGTAGACGAAATCGAGCTCGATGAAGCGGCGCACGCGGCCCTTTTCGTCGATGCGGCCGAGGAAGGCGGCGGGGTAGTATTGCCAGCCTTCGAGGCCGCTGCGGAGGGCGCGCTGTTTCACCGGGTAGGAGAAATCGAGGCGGAGGCGGGCGGCGAGGGCGCCGACGTCCCGGCGGTAGACCCCGAGGATCTTGGCGACGAGCGCGGGGGTGGCGGGCTCCGCGGCGTGGTCGTAGAAGGAGCGCACGATGCGGCTCATGTTGATGCCCTTGAGCTTCGCCTCCAGGGAAACCGTGCCGGTGACGGCGGTCTCGAGCGTGTGGACGGTCCGGCCGGAGCGGGCGCGGTAGCCGAGCGGTATTTTGAAGTTGGATACGCCGACCTGCTGGATCGCCACGGGCGCGCCGGGGATGGCGTCGACGGCCTCCATCATGTCGGGCAGGCTGTCGCGGTAGGCCGGCGAGACGACGAAGGCGTCGTCGTAGGCGCGAACGAGGCGGGGGGCGGGGCCCCCGCCGACGCGGTGGAGATACATGGCCTTCGTCGCGCCGGCCTGGGCGGGGGACGCGGCGGTGGCGAGCGCGGCGGCGGCGGACGGGCGGGGCGGCTTGACCGTTTTCGCGGGCTTGGCGACGGGCTTCGGGCGCGGACCAGCCGAGCTGGGGCTCGGCGCTCCCGGGGACTTCTTTTTCGCGGACATGTCGTTTTTTGTTTTTTGGCGGCCAGGCGGTTGGGACGATAACCGTAGCCCCGACGCAGGCGGGGTTAGCTGGCTCGGGTTTTGATTCAGATGGTCGGGGCGGGGCCGCGGTATTCGGCGAAGTTGCGCGGCGTCTCGTAGAGCTTCACGGAGTGGAGCCGGGCCGGGCGGAGGAGGGGCTCGAGCTCGTGCCAGAAGGCGATGACGAGGTTTTCGGTGGAGGGAATGACGCCGCGGAGGAAGGGGACCTCCTCGTTGAGGTTGCGGTGGTCGCAGGCCTTCACGATGCGCTCCTCGAGCACGGTCTTCAGCACGCCGAGGTCGATGACGTAGCCGGAATCGGCGTCGGGCTCGCCGGCGACGGTGACTTCGAGGACGTAGTTGTGGCCGTGCCAGCGCGGGTTGTTGCAGAGCCCATACTTTTCCGCGTTCCACCGCGCGCTCTTCGTAGGATTGTGGAGGCGATGGGCGGCGTTGAAGTGAACCTGCCGCGTGACGAGGACCGTGCCGCGCAGGGCGCGGACGGGCTGGCGTTTGCGAGACGCGGCGGTGGTTCTGGAGGATGGCGTGGCCATTGATGGAACCCGGTTACACAGCGGAAAAGGGCCCGATGGTCAATGGAGGCGGCGTTTTGGCTGGCGCGGCGGGCGGGGCGGGCTAGGCCTGCGCGCTCCGAAAAATGGCGATGCGTCTTCAGATCTTGGGCAGCGGCAGCGCGGGCAACTGCGCCCTGCTGCAAACGGAGGGCGCACGCGTGCTGATCGACGCCGGGTTTTCGTCGCGGAAGCTCAACGAGTTGCTGCGCGGGGCGGGCGCGCGGATGGAGGAGATCGACGCGGTGTTTCTGACCCACGAGCACGGCGACCACGCGGCGGGGGTGGATGGTTTTAAAAAACATCCTCGGACGGAGATTTTCGCCAACGCCCCCACGGCGCGGGCCGTGCAGGCCAAGGCGGGCCGCGAAGCGACGTGGCGGCTCTTCGAGACGGGCTCGACCTTTCGTTTTCGCGATCTGGAGGTGACGAGTTTCTCGGTGCCGCACGACGCGCAGGAGCCGGTGGGCTTCCGGTTCGCGCACGGGCAGGAGGGCGACCTGTTTTCGCCGCGACGCTCGCTGGCTTGGCTGACCGATCTCGGTCATGTGCCGGGGCATGTGCATCGTCACCTCCGCGAGGCCGACGTGGTCGTGGTGGAGAGCAACCATTGTCCGAAGCTGCTCGAGGCCGATCATCGCCGGCCGTGGAGCACGAAACAGCGCATATCCGGGCGCCACGGACATTTGTCCAACGCGGCCGCGTGCGAACTTCTGGAAGCGACGGCGCACGCGGGCTGGCGGCGGGTGTTTCTCACCCACTTGAGCCGCGACTGCAATTCGCTCGCGGCGGTGGAGCAGAGCATGGCGGGGCTGCGTGCGCGGTTGGGGGCGAACTGCGCCTTCGAGATCGTCTCGCCGGGAGGCGGCACGGCGGCCTGGGAGTGGTAGAAATTGGGAAATGTTGCCAACTATCTCGCATGTGGGTGCGAGGATAGGTGGGGTATTTGGCAAAAAACGGAACGAGTCGGGGCTCGCAGGTCCCGGGGGTGCGTCCTTTGCTAGAAGGCGACTATGTCCACCACGCCGCACACCTTCGCCGAGTTTCGTCGCACGAAGATTATTTTCACCCTGGGTCCCGCCACCGAGAGCGAGGAGATGCTCGAGAAGATGATCCGGGCCGGGGCCGATATCGCCCGCCTGAACATGGCGCACGCCTCGCACGACTGGTGCCGCACGGTCATCCGCCGCATCCGCGCGGTCTCCGCCAAGGTCGGTCGCGAGATCGCGATCATGATGGACATCAAGGGTCCCGAGATCCGGACGGGCGATGTCGCGGCGCCGATCAGGCTCGAGACGGGCCAGACCTTCGACTTCACGGTGCGCCCCGGCGGCGTCGCGCAGGAATCCTCCGAGGAGGTGCGCAGCGTCGACGTGAACTACCGCGATCTCGTCAACGACATCAAGGTGGGCGACACCGTGCTGGTCGACAACGGGTTGATCCGTCTTGAGGTGCTGGAGAAGAAGGACGCGCGCATCCGTTGCCGCGTCTTGACCCAGGGCGAGCTCAAGTCGCGCCGTCACATCAATCTTCCGGGCGTGAAGGTGAACCTGCCGTCCTTCACCGACAAGGATCGCGCCGATTCCCTCGTGGCGATCGACGAAGGCGTGGATTTCATCGCGCTTTCTTTCGTTCGCGAGGCGGCCGACATCGAGTTGCTGCGCGAGTTTCTCCGGCAGCAAAAGTCGCCGGCGCGGATCATCGCCAAGATCGAGGACCAGTCCGCGATCGCGAATCTCGAGGAGATCGTGCGCGCGACCGATTCGCTCATGGTCGCCCGCGGCGACCTGGGCATCGAGTGCCCCTTCGAGGAGCTGCCCTCGATCCAGCGTCGCGCGGTGAAGGCCTGTCTCGACCACGGCAAGTCCGTCATCATCGCCACGCACATGCTGGAGTCGATGATCACGCAGCCGATGCCGACGCGCGCCGAGATCACCGACGTCGCCAACGCCGTGCATGAGCGCGCCGACTGCGTGATGCTTTCCGGCGAGACGACGGTCGGCCGCTATCCGATGGAGTGCGTGGGCATCCTGGAAAAGGTCGCGCGGCGCGTGGAGTCCGAGGACCTCGATCCGCTGTCCGATCCGGCCCAGCTGAAGGGCGACAAGCCGCGCCTGCTCTCCGCCGCGGTGCATCTGGCCAACGAGATGCCGGGCACCGCGCTGCTCACCTTTACCCGTCGCGGCTACATGGCCCAGGGCCTGGCGGCGATGCGTCCGGTGAGCGCGCCGATCTTCGCGATCACGAACTCGGTCGAGACGCTCCGCCAGATGCGCATCCTGCGTTCGGTCGAGCCCTACATGATGGCGCTCGAGTCGGATCCCAACGACACGATCGAGAAAGCCATCACGCTCCTCGTGCGCGCCGGCCGGGTGCGCCTCGGGGACAAGCTCATCGTCGTGACGGACATCCTCAGCCACGACCGGCTGGTCGACAGCATCCAGCTGCGTCCGGTGCGCTGAGCCGGGCGGGCGTTTCGTTTGCGCTCGGGGCTTGGACTCGGCCCGGCGGCGTCTCAGCCTGCCGGGCCATGAGCCCCTTTTCCGCGCGTCGTGGCGAGGTCCCCTCCGCGGGGACTTGGACGATGGATCGCCGCGACTTTTTGCGCTGCTCGGCGCTGTCGCTCGCCGGCCTGCTGGCCGGCGCAGCCGGGTGCTCCGGGCCGGGCGGCTTGGGGACGAGGCGGGCGCTCCGTTTCGGGCTCGTGACCGATCTCCATTACGCGGACCGCGAGCCGGCGACGACGCGTTTTTACCGCGAGTCGCTTCCCAAGGCGCGCGAGGCCGTCGAGCGTCTGAACCGCGAGCGCCTTTCCTTTCTTGGCGTGCTGGGCGACGTGAAGGACATGGCTTCCGGGGAGCCCGAGGCGCGCACGCTGGGGCACCTCGTCGCGATCGAGGCCGAGTTGCGTCGTTTTTCCGGGCCGGTGCATTACGTGCTCGGCAACCACGACATGGACAACCTGTCGAAAACGCAGGCGCTTTTCGTCCTGCGAAACCCCGGCGGCTCGACCGAGCACGGTTACCACGCGTTCAGTCGCGGTGGCGTGCGCTTCATCGTGCTCGACGCCTGCTTCGGGGCGGACGGCATGCCCTACGACCACGGGCGCTTCGATTGGCGCGATACCTTCGTGCCCGCGGCGGAACTGGCGTGGCTGGATGCCGAGCTGGGCGCGGCGCGCGAGCCGGTGATCGTGTTCGCGCACCAGCGCCTCGACGGGAGCGGCGACGCCTACGTGAAGAATAGCGCCGCGGTGCGCGCCGCGCTCGAGGCGTCCGGCAAGGTGCTCGCGGTGTTTCAAGGTCATGATCACCCCGGCGGACACCGGCGGATCGGCGGCATCCACTACTACACGCTCAAGGCGCTGGTCGAGGGAAGCGGCGCGGAAAACAATTCCTACGCGACCGTCGAGGTGCATCCGAATCTCGACCTCACGGTGACCGGCTACCGTCGCGCGACGACGATGGTGCTGCCGCGCGGGGCGTGAGTGAGGCGAGGACCGGGACCGCGGTCTGTTTTCGGCGGATTTCCGGGAAACCCCAATGTTCGTATTACGAACATTGGGGTTTGGGGCGGGCGGCCGGGGCGGCCGGGGAGAGGTGGCGCGAGATGGGCGGGGCGGGTATGTGTAGGCCAGGTCGGTGACCTGGCTGCCCGACACCAAGCCAACGGTCGGCCCTAAACGAAGCCGCCCGACCCAGCTGTCGGGCCTACAGCGGGCGGCGCAGGGCGGCGCAGACGATGCCGGCGGCGACGGCGGCGTTGAGCGACTCGGCGCCGCCCACGCGCGGGATGGTGATCCAACGCGTCACCGCGGCGCGCACGGCCGGGGACGGGCCGCGGCCTTCGCTGCCTACCACCACGACGGCGTCCGCGGCGGGCGCGAGCGAGTAGACGGAGTCCCCGGCGAGGTCGCAGCCCAGCACGGGCGCGCCGGCGCGCGCGGCCGCGGCGAGGGCGGGCGCGAGGTCCGTCGTGATGGCGCGGATACGGGCGAAGGAGCCCATCGAGGCGTTGATCGCCTTTTGGGAAAACAGGTCGGCGGAATCGGGCGAGAGCAGCACGCGCGCGAAGCCGAACCAGTCGGCGAGGCGGAGCAGCGTGCCGACGTTGCCCGGGTCCTGGATGCCGTCGAGGGCGAGGGTGAGGCCGCGGGCGAGTTCGCCGGGGGCGAGCCCGGCGCGCCTCAGGCGGCCGACGGCGAGCACGGGCGAGGGCGTGGGATAATGGCTGATGCGCGCCATCTCCGCCTCGGTGACGGGCCGCAGGCGCGGATCGGCGAGCGGCGCGGCGGTCCAGGCGGGCGTGGCGTAGAGTTCGGTGAATTCGCTTCCGGCGGCGAGAAGTTCGCCGACCACCTTGGGGCCCTCGACGACGAAAAGGCCCGCGGCCTCGCGGTGCTTTTTATCCCGTAGATCGCGGAGGCGGTTGATCTCGGCCTTGGTGAGCGGCATGAGGGAAACCCTGAGGCGGGCGGCGCGCGCTTGGCAACGCGGCGGATTTGCGGCGGACTCGGGAGCCATGTCGACTTCCGTATCGCCCCTGCGCTGGGGCATCTTGTCCACGGGCTGGATCGCGGGCGTGTTCGCCAAAGGCGTCGGCGCCTCGCGGGGAGGCCGCGTGGTCGCGGTGGGCAGCCGGACGGCGGAGAGCGCGGCGCGTTTCGCGGGCGAGCACGGGATCGCGGCGGAGCGCGCGCATGGGAGCTACGCGGCGCTGTTGGCCGATCCGGAGGTCGACGCGGTCTACATCGCGACGCCGCATCCCGAGCACGTGGAGTGGGCGGTGAAGGCGGTCGGGGCGGGCAAGCATGTGCTTTGCGAGAAGCCGGCGGGGATGAACCTCGCGGAGGGGCGGCGGATGGTCGAGGCGGCGCGGCGCGCGGGCGTGTTGTTCATGGAGGCTTTCATGTATCGCTGCCATCCGCAGACGGCGAAGGTGGCGGAGCTCGTGCGCGCGGGCGCGGTCGGCGAGGTGAAGCTCGTCCAGGCGAGCTTCGGGTTTCGCAGCGAATACAACGCGCGGTCGCGGCTTTGGAACAAGGAGCTCGGCGGGGGGGCGATCCTGGACGTGGGCTGCTATCCGGTCTCGTTCGCGCGGCTGGTCGCGGGGGCGGCGACGGGGGCGGCTTTCGCCGAGCCGGAGGAGCTGGCGGGAACGGCGCGAATCCACGCGAATAGCGGGGTGGACGCCTGCGCGGCGGCGACGCTGCGGTTTCCGGGAGGGATCGTGGCGCAGGTGTCGACGGCGCTGGACGTGACGCTCGACAACACGGCGCGGATCTTCGGCGTCGAAGGCTGGATCGAGGTGCCGCATCCGTGGGTCATCACGAAGGCGGACGGCGATGCGGTGGTGCTCGTGCATCGCCGGGGCGAGGCGCGGCCGGAGCGGATCGAGATAGCGGCGACGAATGTCTACGCGCTCGAAGCGGAGGCGTTCGCGGAGGCTTTGCGCGAGGGGGCGCGGGCGGTGCCGGCGATGTCGCCGGAGGACACGTTGGGCAATCTCGCTACGCTCGACCGCTGGCGGGCGGCGGCGGGGGTGCGTTACGCGGCGGACGAGGCGGCGGGGTAGCGGCGGGGGGCGGAGGTCGAGCCGGGACTCGGCGTTCCCGGGGGCGGGGAGGGGCGGCGCGCGCGGAGGGGCGGCGGAGGCGCTTCAGGGGGCCTGTTTTTTGCCCGCGGCGGCGGCGAGGAGGGCGGCGACGACCGGCCGCGAGTGGTC
>CAMLNJ010000084.1 GCA_946481225.1 uncultured Verrucomicrobiota bacterium
CCCACACGGTCAGATAGCCGGAAAACAGCCTGGTCTGCGCCTCCAGCGCGCGGGCCGGGTCGGACAGCCAGTATTCGGTAACCTTGGAGAAGGTCTTTACCATGTCGGCCATCGGCCCGGCGAAGTAGGCGTCGTCGTAGAGCTCGGGCGCGAGCGGGCTAGGCGAATGGCGGGCGAGGGTGTGGAGGCAGAAGGCGGTCTGGTAGACGAAGCGCCGGCCGGTGAGGAGGTGGACGGAAGCCGGCGCGATGCCGGAGGCGCGCACGGGTGGGAGCGGCAGCGACAGGGCGGCGGCCTGCATGGCGGCGCGGCCGCGGGCGGCGCGCCATTGCACGAGGGGGCCGCCGCGGCGGGCGGAGTCGCGGAGGGCGGCGCGCGGGCGGTGCCAGAGTTGATAGAGGAGGCGTCCGGCGAGGCTCATGCGGAGGGAGGCGGGAGGCAGAGGATCTCGCCGAAATGGTCGCGGGCGAGCCTGGCGGCGAGCTCGGGCGCGGCGGGGGCGAGGCGATAGCCGAGCGGTTCGAGGACGGCGCGGGCGGTGGTTTCCTCGGCTTCGTGATGGATGGCGAGGAGGACGACCGGGAGACGGGCGGCGAGGGTGCGGCGCATGCCCGCGAGCGCCGGGCCGGCGTGGCCCTCGACGTCGATCTTCACGAAGTCGGGGACGCGGAGGCGGCCGGAGTCGACCCATTCGTCGAGGGCGGCGGTGGCGATCTCGCGATGCGCGGCGCCGGCGAGGGATTCGCCGGGGTGGGGAAGGTGGGAGGTGGTGCCGCCGAAGTCGTCGTATTGGTAGAGCCGGGCCGGGCCGGTGCGCGCGGAGGCGGCGACGCGGTGCGGGTGGAGTTGTTCGAGGCGGTTGAGGCGGCGATGCCAGCGGAGGCGGCGGAAGGAGACAGGGTCGGGCTCGAAGGCTTCGACGCGGCCCGCCGGGCCGACGGCGAGGGCGAGGCCGACGGCGTAGATGCCGTGGTGGGCGCCGAGGTCCCAGCAGACGGCTCCGGGGCGTGCGGCGTGCCGGCGGAGGACGTCCTCGACGTGGGGGTCGTTTCCGCCGAGGCGCCAGTAGGAGGAATGCGGATACAGGGACCACCAGGCGCCGCGGGCGAGGCCGCGGCGGACGCGCACCGGGATGCGTCCGAGAAACTCGGGGAGGTGGAACTTCATGGCGGGGGCAGCCCGGAAAGAAGCGCGGAGAAGCGGGCGTCGTCGAGCGTGCGGCAGGATTCGTAGCCGGCGTTGCGGAGGCGGAAGAGGCGGCCGGCGGCGACGGGGCCGAGGAGGCGGGCGGCGCGGCGGAAGAGGCCGCCGCCGAGTTCGGGGAGCGGCGGGGCGGAGGGGGATTTTTGGAAGAGGGCGAGCTGGCGCGCGGTGAAGGCCGGCGAGAAGCCGCGGGGGAGGCGGCGCCAGGAGACGAAGGCCTTGGCGGCGAAGCAGGCGCGGGCGTCGCGGGCCTCGGGGGTGTCGACGGGGGCGAAGCGGGCGAAGGCCTCCTGCACGGCGAGGGAGGCGACGGCGAGGCGTTCCCAGTGGTTGGTGAGGCGCGGTCCGGGGTGGCGGCCGACGAGGGCGAGACCGGCGGATTTGACGACGCGGGCGGGGAAGGGGGCGCAGACGTGGTAGAACCAGATCTCGGCGACGGCGTTGTAGAGGGGCGAGGGCGGGAAGGGCGCGGCGGCGACGCGGGCGCGGAGGTAGTCCGCGCGAAAGGCGGGCGAGTGTGGCGCCGGCTGGATGGCGATGAAAAAATGGGCGGCGGAGCGGGCCTCGGGGAGCGGCTCGAAGGGGTCGGGCTCGCCGACGGGGCCGGTGGCGTCGTCGAGAGGATGGCCGGCCTGGTCGGTGTAGGAGACGTCGGCGCCGGCGTCGAGGGCGGCGACGTGAGCGCGTAGTTTATCGACGGATACGAGGTCGTCCGAATCGAGGAAGAGAACGTGGCGGCCTGTGGCGGCGTCGAAACCGGCGAGGCGGGCGAGGAGGAGGCCGCGGTTTTCCTGGCGGACTAGGCGTTCGACGCGGAGGCCGAGGCGGGCGAGGTCGTCGGCGAGGGGGACGCGAGAGCCGTCGTCGACGGCGACGATCTCGACGTCGAGGCCGGCGGAGGCGGCGCGGACGGAGGCGAGGGTGTGCCGCACGAGTTCGCCGCGGTTGAAGACGGGGATGACGACGGAGAGGTCGGGGCGGCTCATGGTCGGGGGGCGCGGGCGGTCGAGGCGTAGAGCTCGATGCTGGCGCGGGCGAGGGCTTCGCGGGAAAAGCGGGCGTCGACGTCGGCGCGGGCGGCGGCGCCGAGGCGGGCGCGGAGGGCGGGGTCGCGAGCGAGGCGGGCAAGCGCCTCGGCGAGGGCGGGCGTGTCGCCGGGCGGGACGAGGAGGCCGGTTTCGCCGTCGGTGACGACGGCGGGGATGCCACCGGCGCGGCAGCCGACGACGGGTTTGGCCCAGGCCATGGCCTCGACGTAGATCAGGCCGAAGGATTCGTAGCGCGAAGGGGCGACGAAGACGTCGCAGTCGCGGTAGGCGGCGCGAAGGGCCTCGGCGGAGAGGCGGCCGGCGAAGGCGACGCGGTCGGCGAGTCGAGGGTGTTCGCGGCGGAAGCGGTCGGCCCAATGGTTTTCGGGATCGAGGCCGGCGAGCGTGAAGAGGGCGTCGGGCGCGGCGTCGAGGACGGCGGGGATGGCTCCGAGGAGAACGTCGATTCCTTTGCGGTGCTCGAAGCGGCCGACGAAGAGGATGCGGACGGGGCGGCCGGGGGGAGGCGGGGGCGGAAGCTCGGCGGCGGGCGGGAGCGCTATGCCGTGGGGCACGATGGCGACGGTCCCGGGCGAAAGGCGCCAGCGGGCGCAGATCTCGTCGCGGTGGCCGGGGGTGTGGGTGAGCACGCGGTCGGCGCCGAGGACGAGGCGGGTTTCCCAGGTCTGGTCGAGGCGGTCGTGCCAGTCGGCGCGGCCGGCGTTGTGGGAAACGAGCTGGTCGGCGGTGGTCGAGACGCGGACGACGAGGGGCGGGCGGTCGCGGGCGCGGAGGAGGTCGAGGGCGAGGGCGCCGGTGGAGGAGGTTTCGACGCAGGCGAAGGGCGTGGCGCGGTGGGCGCCGAGGAGCGCGGCGGAGGCGGCGCGGATTTTCCAGCGTCGGGAGGCGGCGGTGTGGAGGCGCCAGCGGAGGCCGGCGAGGCGATCGAGCCAGCGCGGAAGCTCGGCGGAGAACGGGACGACGCGCACGGGTGCGAGCTCGTCGGCGAGGGGCGGCGAGGAGGCGGTGCGGGCGGGAGTGACGACGGTCACGGGGTGGCCGGCCGCGGCGAGGGCGGCGGCGAGGTCGGCGAAATGGGCGCCGATACCGCCGTCGAGGGCGTTGTAGCCGCGGAGGGAGGGGGCGAGGAGGCCGATGGTGAACGGCGGGCTCATGCGGCGAGGTCGGCCTGGCCCTCGAGGCGGCCGACGAGGCCGGCGCAGCGGATGCGCTCGACGGGTCCGCGCCACGGGTGCGAGCGCAGGCGGGCGCGGAGGACGCGCGGGGGCAGGGTCCAGCGCGGGAAGGGACGCCAAGGGTAGGCGCCGTGGAGGGCGAGGACGCGGACCCAGGAGCGTTGGATGGCGCGGTTGAGGCGGGCGAGGTAGGCGGGGTCGAGGCGCGAGGGCGGGATCAGGTGGGCGAGGGAGAGGTCGGGCAGGTAGGCGACATCGCCGCCGGCGCGAAGGGCGGTGAAGACCATGTCGTTGTCGCCGCCGGAGGTGAGTTGCCCGGCGCGGCGGTCGAGGGCGGCGCGGGCGGGGTCGGTGCGGACGGCGTCGGCGTAGGCGAGGGCGGAGGAGCGACGGAGGCAGAGGCCGGCGCCGACGGGGGCGAAGTCGGGCCAGGGGGCGGAGGGGCCGCCGGGGGCGAGGAGCGGAGCGGGTCCGTGGTCGTGGAGGGCGAGGAGCGGGAAGAACTCGGCGGCCCAGGGGGGCGGCGAAGACTCGAACTCGGGGCGCACGGGGCCGCCGGCGGCGGCGAGGCGGGGGGAGGCGCGGAAGGCGGCGAGAGCGGCGGAGAGGTAGCCGGAAGCGAGGACGTTGTCGTCGTCGACGAAGACGAGGACTTCGCCACGGGCCTCGGCGATGCCGCGGAGGCGGGCGGGGGTGAGGCCGGGGACGGGTTCGGGGACGACGCGGAGGTTGGCGAGGGAAGGGCCGGGGGAGGGGAGCGAGGCGGCGGCGAGGGCGGGGGAGGAGCCGTTGTCGATCAGCAGTAGTTCCCATGCCGATACATCGAGCGTCTGGGCGGCGAGGCCGGCGAGGGTGCGCGCGAGGCGGCCGGGGTGGGGATCGCGGGTGCAGAGGACGACGCTGAGGGCGGTCATGACGAGGCGTGGAGGCCCTTGGCGATGGCGACGGCGGCGCCAAGTTGAAAGGCGATGTCGATCCAGGCCTTGAAGCGGTCGGCGGGGCCGCGGGACAGCACGGCGCGAGGGAGGCGGCGAAGCGAGGTTGCGAGGACGAGGCCGGCGGCGCGGGTCAGGCGGCGAAAGCGGGGGAGGGCGGCTTCGGCGGAGAGCGAGTGTTCGATCTGGCAGGAATAACCTTCCCAGTAGAGCCGACGCAAAAACCAGCGGCGGCGCAGGCGGGAGGGAGGAAGGTCGTGCCAGACCCAGATATCGGAGTCGTAGAGGCCGCGGGCGCCGGCGGCGCGGATGCGTTTCCAGAACCACGTCTCTTCGCGGGAAAGGAGGGAGCCTTTTTTGCGACCGAGACAGCCATCGGCGAAGCCGCCGACCTTGAGCACCCATTCGCGGCGCACGGTCATGTTGGCGCCCACGAAGGGGACGAAATCCGGGTGCGTGGCCGTTTCGGGCGAAGGGTCAAATTCGGTCAGATAACAGGCGAGATCCGGATGCATCCAGGCGGGGCGGGCGTCGCGCCATGGCAGGCGGGTCCGGCCGCCGACCGCAGCGGTTTCCGGCGGCAGATTGGCGCAGAGGGCGCGGAGGCGGTCCAGCCAGCCTTCGGGAACCCAGGCGTCGTCGTCGAGGTAGGTGACCCAGGGGGCGGAGGCGAGGCGGGCGCCGAGATCACGGTTGAGGCTGAGGCCTTGGTTGGTCACGCGCTGGATGCGGAGGCGGGGGCGAGGCGGAAGGGATGCGAGGTAGGCGGGCGTGTCGTCGGTGGAGCCGTCGTCGATGACGATGAGTTCAACGTCTTCCCGCAGTTGAGGCAGCAGGGAGTCGAGGCAGCGGCCGAGCTCGGCGCGCCGGTTGTAGGTGCAGACGACGAGGCTGTGGGCGGGGGAGGTCACGGCTTGGTCGTGAGACGACGGGCGAGGCGGTTGAAAGGCGATTCGAGAAGATGCCAGCTGGCGAGGGCGGCCAGGAAAGTGGCGACGAGAAGCACGCCGGTGTAGAGGAAGGGCTGCGTGGGGTAGGAATTGCCGAAGAGGCGCAGACAGGCCCGGGGCGCGGCCCAGTGCATGAGGTTGTGGTAAACATAGAGGCCGTAGCTGATGACTCCGATGCGAAGCAGCAGTCGCCGGCCGGCGAGCCAGCGGACCCAGGCGGGAGGGGTCGGGCGAGTGGAGACGGCGAGCAGGGCGGTGAAGGCGAGCGCCATGACGAGTCCGGAAACGGCCCGGCCGACGGGGGAGGGCGGCCCCAGGCTTTTTAACGCCAAGGCGAGGGAAAGGCCGAGCAGCGGGAAAAGGAGCAGGCCGGCGAGTCGCTCCGCGGGATGGTCGGCAAGGCGGCCCGGCGTGTTCCGCCAGAAGGCGAGCGCCGCTCCGCACGCAAAAAGATCCACGCTTCCGAAGGTGACCAGATGCACGAAGTCGGGCGGCGCGCCCCAAAGAGGGGAGAAGGCGCGGGCGAGAGGGCCGGCGATCACGCAGAGGGCGATGAGCGCGGGCAAGCCGCGCCGAGGGAGCAGCAGGATGGCGAAGGGCCAGGCGAGGTAGAATTGGAACTCGAGCGCCAAGGTCCAGAAATGGCTCAACGAGCCCACCCAATGCCCGGCCCGAAGCACGTATTGATTGCTAAGAAAAGAGGCGTGCCAGACCCAGGAGTCGCGCGCCCCGTCGAGCGACACGAGCCAGGCGGCGGCGAGCCCCGCGTAGCAGGCGGGCAGGATGCGGAAGCAACGGCGGATGAAGAAACCCCTTAGCGCGGCGCCGTGCGAGAGGCTCCCGGCTTCGATCAGGCGCCGGTCCCGGAGCAGGAGGCTCGTGATGAGAAAGCCGCTCAGCACGAAGGACAGCCGGACGCCGAGCTCTCCGGTGTCCATGAGATCGCCGACGATCATGTCGGGGAAATGCACAGAGAAGACACCGAAAACCGCGATGGCGCGGAAGGCGTCCAGCACGTCGAGGCGGGAAGGCGGGACGACAGGATCGGGGCTCATGCGGCGACGAGCGCCTTGATGCGGGCGGCGAAGGAGGCGGCGGGGTCGGCGGGCAGCCGGGACGCCGCGCGGGCGGCGGCGGCCATCCCGAGGCGGGGCCAGTCGGCGCGGGCGGCGAAGAAGCGCGACAAGGCAGGGGCGAGGGCGGCCGGGGTGGCGGCGGGGGCGCAGTCGCCGCACCCGGGGGCTCCGATCCAGTCGGCGCAGTCGCCCACGTCGGTGACGAGGGCGGGACGCGCGCAGAGCATGGCCTCCACAAGGGCGAGCGGGGTTCCCTCCATTCGCGAGGGCAGAACGAGGGCCTCGTGGTTTCGCCAGAGCTGGCGAACGTCCCGAACGTGGCCGGCGAAATCGATGCGATCACCCAAGCCGAGGTCGAGGGCCAGGGCGCGGAGATACTCCTCGTGGGGGCCGGTGCCCGCGAGAGTGAGCCGCCAGGGGGGGAGGCTGGGTGAAAGGGCGGCAAGGGCCTGGAAAAGGGCGTCCTGCCCCTTCGAGCCGATGTAGAGCCGTGCGACGCAGGCGAGGCGGGCTGGCCCGTCGGACGATGGCCACGGCTCGGCGTGGGCGCCTTGAATAGCGATGGGATTGGCCACGATCTCCGCCGCGCCGAAGTCGGCGGCGAGTTCACGGCGGCAGACCTCGGCGTTGCGTCGGGCGACGAAAAACCGCGCGGCCGCGCCGCGCAGAAGGCGGGCGGCCCGCTCGCGATCGGCCGACGAGAGGACGCGGGGCGTCTCCGGGTAGGCCTGGGCCAGAAGGGCGTAGGGCGGGCCGGGATGCTCGAGGCGAGCGGCGATGCCGGGCGCGAGAAAATCCAGGCCCAGGGCCTGGTTCACGAGGATGAGGTCCGGCTTGAAGGCCCAAACGGAGTCGTAGGCGCTGGAATCCGCGGGGCGCAGCCGAGGGCCGATCCGAGTGCGGCGCAGGCGTCGCAACAGCGGGTGTTCGGGGCGACGTGCGTGGACCTCGACTCCCGCGGTTTGCAATTCGCGCAGGGCCGGCGAGGCGGCCTCGCCCCAGTCTTGGACGGAAACGTGGACGGCCCAGTTTTCCGCGCGGAGGCGGAGGGCGGCGGCGCGCCAGAGCTCCTCGCTGCCGCCCCATGGCGAGCCGCTCATGGTGCTCAAAATGGAGAGGCGCCTAGTCATTGGAGATCGGACGGAGGACGCAGAAGATGCTGTGGGAACAGGTCGCCCAGGAACCGGGGACCCGTTTCGCGCGGTCCAGAAGGAAGCGGGCCAACTTGTTGCCGCCCCACCGGCGCCGGGCGCAGCGGGCGATGAAGCCGGCCGGGCCCGGGAGCGAGCCGTCCGGTTCCTTGTCGTTGAACCAAAGGAGGCGGGACAGGTCGGCGTCCTCGAGCCGGGTGGATTCGACCTCGTAACCTATCTTGGCCGCCAAGGTGCGAAGCGCTTTTTCGGACCAGGCGGAGGAGTGGTGGGGCGGCCACGAAAGAGGATCGCTGGAAAGTCCGAGGAGGCTGCGGTGGCACGGCGCGCTGATGACGAGGCGGCGGGGGCGGAAGCGCTTCACGGTGCCGTGAACGAACGCGAGGGGATCCTCCACGTGTTCGATGACCTGCAGCATCGTCAGAATATCCACCGGCTCGGGCCAGCGTTCGGGCAATTCATCCGGGCTGCGAACATCGAGGCCTTGCGCCTTGGCCGCGTGCAGCGAGTCGGGATTGATTTCCACGCCGGCGACCTCGACGCCCAAGGCTCGCGCCTCGAGGAGCAGTTCTCCGGCGCCGCAGCCGATGTCCACCAGCCGGCGAGGACGGTGGTCGCGCAGAACGGAGCGCAGGGCGTTTTTGTCCCAGCGGTTCGGGTCGTAATACCACGGGAACGTGCGGCCGAGGAACTCGTAGTAGTCGCCGTCGGCGGTGGCGCCGGGGGAATACCAGCGGAGGCCGCTCTCGGCGCAGTCGTATTCCTGGACGGGGCGGGTGAAATATTTCGCCTGAAGCCCCGGGGGCAGGGGAGCTCCCATGTATTGCTCGTGGAGGCGGACGAGGGTCTCCGGGGAGAAGCGGCGGCCTGGTTTGCCGGCGAGGCCGGTGAGCGGGCAACGGGAGTCGTTCATGCGCGGGACCATGACGCGGTTTCCAGGTAGAGGCACTCGTTGGTCTGCCACGGCCAGGCCGGGCGCTGATCGATCATCACCACCTCAAAGGGGCAGGCGTGCTCGACGGTTTTGAAAACGGCGCCGTTGCGAGCCTCGGCGAAATACGCGCGCAGGTGGTAGCCTCCTTGAAACAGACGAAGGGAGGGTATGCGGCAGAGCAGCGTCGCGGGCGTGTTCGGGGGGTAGGCGGCGCCGTCCAGGTCGAAATGATACGCCGCGGCGACCTGTTGGCCGGAGGTGTTGCAGATGTAGCACGACAGGCAGAGCTGACGCAGCGGAACGGGGATATCTATCTCGAAGCGGATTTCGAGAGGAGCCCCGTGGGCCTGCAGTCCCGCGCCTTCCGAGGTCTTGAGATCGATGCGGGCGATGCGTGGCGCTCCCGTCGGCGCGGAGTCGATGTAGAGATCGGCGCGTTCGTCGCGGTGCCGGAGGTAGCGGGAAATCGTTTCCGGGGTGCCGCCGAAAAAGGCCACGGAGCCGGCCTGAAGGAGCAGGGCTTTCGAGGTGAGCTGAAGCATCGTCTCGAGATTGTGGCTCACGAAGAGCACGGTGCGGCCCTGGTTGCGGGCGACGTCCTGCATCTTGCCGAGGCACTTTTTCTGGAACTGGGCGTCGCCGACGGCGAGGACCTCGTCGACGATCAGGATCTCCGGCTCGAGGTGCGCGGCGACCGCGAAGGCGAGGCGCACATACATGCCGCTCG
>CAMLNJ010000085.1 GCA_946481225.1 uncultured Verrucomicrobiota bacterium
CCCTCGGCGCGGTCGACACCGTCGCGGGCGCCACGACCTTCAACGCCACCGTCGTTTCGCCGACCACCGTCACCCCGACGAGCGGCGGCCCGGGCGCCACCTTTAACGTGAGCGGCAACGCCAACGCCGCCTTCAGCGTCGCCTTCAACGTCACCGGCGCCCCCGCCACCGCCAAATCCTGGAAGGTCACCGGCACTTTCCCGCCCGGCCTCACGGTCGCCGGAGGCACCGCGGTGACCGGCGGCTTCCAGGTCAACGCGCTCAAAGTCACTATCTCCGGCACGCCCACCGCCGCCGCCGTCCAGTCCCTTACCGTCACGGCCTACGACTCCCTCGGCGCGCCGGCCGGCGCCAACAAGGCCAGCGTCACTTGCCGGATAACGATCGTCGGCGCCAACGCCCCGCCGTCCTTCACCACCCACCCCGGGTCGCAGACCGTCACGGCCGGAGGGAACGTCACCTTCACCGCCGCCGTCACCGGCACGCCCGCGCCGACGCTCCAGTGGTTCAAGGGCACCGCAGCGCTCGCGGGCAAGACCTCCGCCACGCTCGCGCTCACCGGCGTCACCCCCGCCGACGCGGGCGATTACAAGGTCGTAGCCACCAACTCCTCCGCGCCCGCCGGCGTCTCGTCCAACGTCGCCACGCTCACGGTCCAAACCGCCCCGGTTATCACCAGCGCCGCCTCCGCCCTCTTCCAGGCGCTGCAAACCGGCCAGACCTTCACCGTCACCGCGACGGGCAATCCCGCGCCGACCTTCTCCGCCACCGGCCTTCCCGCCTGGGCCGTGCTCGACCCCGCCACCGGCGTCATCAGCGGCACGCCCGCCACCACCCAGGCCGGCGCGAGCACGATCACCCTGACCGCGAGCAACGGCGTGACGCCCGCCGCCAGCCAGACTTTCTCGCTCGTCGTGAAGACCGCCCTGCGCCTCTGGCAGGAGGCGAACTTCACCACCGCCGAGCTCGCCGACCCCGCCGTCTCGGGCAACGCTGCCATCCTCGCGCCCGACGGCCTGCCCAACCTGCTTCACTACGCCCTCGGTTACGGCCCGCGCGAGATCGTGCCGCCCTCCGCGCTCGTGTTCTCCAAGGTCGGCGCCGACTGGGCCCTCGCCTACGTCCGGCCGGGCACTCGCCTCGGCGTCGCCTACGGCGTCGAGAGCTCCACCGACCTCGTCACCTGGAGCACGACTGGAGTCACTCACCAATTGGTTTCTTCCTCCGGCGGCCTCGACACCTGGCGCGGCTCCATGCCCGCCGGCGCGCCTCGGGTGTTTTTGCGCCTCAAGGTTTCCGAGCAATAAGCCGGGCCGGTCGGTCGATCCGAACGCGCGAATCTTTCTTCGTCATGGATTTCTCGATACCATTCCACCGTCTCCGCTGGTTGCAGGCGCCCGCGTTCCTGCTCGTGCTGCTCCTGCAACGCACACCCTTGCTGCGCGTGTTCGCCGGAACCTCGCCCGACTTCGGCCTTCGGGCCGGCGACCTTCTCAAATCCGCCTTCGCCCTCGCCGCTCTCGGCGCGGTCGACACCGTGGCCGGCGCGACCACTTTTAACGCCGCGCCCGTCGCCCCGACCACCGCCGCCCCGGGCTCCGCCGGCGTCGGCCAGAGTTTTTCCGTTTCGAGCCCACTCGACGACTCCTTCGGGCTCTCCTTCACCGTCACGGGCTCGCCCGCTCCGGTGCGCTCCTGGAAGGTTTCCGGACAATTGCCCGCCGGTGTCACCGTGCCAGGAGGTTTTTCCACCGCCTCCGGCATCGTGGTCAACGGACTCAAGCTCACGCTCTCCGGCGCCCCCGCCGCCACCGGTTCCCACACGCTCACGGTCGGCGCCTACGAAAACCTCAACGCCGGCGGACGCAGCGCGAGCGTCACGTGTCGGGTAACGATCAGTGGAGCGTCTCCGCCCGCCGCGCCTGTCTTCACCACCGAACCCGAGTCCCGGACCGTCGTTGCCGGCTCAAACGTCACCTTTACCGCCATCGTCACCGGCTCCCCGGCGCCGACCCTGCAATGGCTCAAGGACGACGCGCCGCTTCCGGGCAAGACCTCCGCCACGCTCACCCTCTCCGCGGTCCAACCCGACGACGCGGGCGCCTACCGCCTCGTCGCCACCAACGAGTCCGCTCAGGGAGGCGTGCCGTCCGCGACCGCCACGCTTGTGGTCAACCACGCCCCGATCGTCGCCTCCGCGCCTCCCTCCGCGCTTACCGTGGGGCTCGGCGAAACCGTCATGCTCTCCGCCGCCGCCACCGCGCAACCCGCCGCCTCCTACGAATGGCGCAAGGGCGCCGCCAATCTGTCCGGCCAGACCGGCCCCGACCTCACGCTCGGCCCGATCACCTTCGCCGATGCCGGCACCTACTCGGTCGTCGTTTCCAACGCCGTCGGCTCGCGCACCTTTTCCACGCGGCTCTCCGTCGTCGTGCCGCCGCCCGCCGACATCGTGGATCCCGGCACCCTCAAGACCGGCTCCTCGGTTCGCTTCGATCTCAGCGGCGGCCAACCGGTGCCGGACGGTCTCGCCTACAAGGCGACGGGTTTGCCCGCCGGTCTCACGCTCGATCCCGCGACCGGCCTCATCACCGGCGTGATCAAGGCCCGTCCCGGCGCCGCCAAAGTGGTCACCCACGCCCAGGCGGGTGCGCTCAAAAGCGTGACCAAGACCGCCACGCTCGTCATCGGCGCCTTCCCGCCCGCCCTCGTCGGCAAATACGAGGCGCTGCTCGACACCGCGGGCGAGACGCCGCTGCCGGCCGGCAAACTCAGCCTCGCCGTCGCCGCCAACGGCACCTTCACCGGCACGCTCCTTGCCGAGGACCTCGCCGGCCTCGCCGTGAGGGGCTCGCTCGTCCTCGACGAAAATCAGACCACCGCCGCCGCCACGCTCGCCGTCGCCCGGGCCAAACCGCTCCCGGCCTACTCCCTCGCCCTTGCCGTCCACGCCGGCGCCCCCGCGCTCACCGCCACGCTTTCGCTCGGCGCCGAAACCCTTGGCGTCGCCACCGAGGGCGACCGCCTCCTCGGCGCCGTGCCGGCCGGCGCGGTCGGGCCCCACACCCTTCTCCTCGCTTCGCCGACGAATCTCGGTTCCGTCGACGAGTTCCCGCTCGGCTTCGGCCACGCCACCGCGACGCTCAACGCGAAGGGCGTGTTCAGGCTTTCGGGCAAGCACGCCGACGGCGCCAAGCTCACCGCCTCGCTCCCCCTTGGCGCCGACCGCGTCGCCCGCCTCTACACCAAACCCTACAAGCTTGTCGGCGGCTACCTCGCCGGTCCGCTGCCTTTCACGCCGCGCGCCGACGCTTCGGATCGCTGGCACGTCGCCGCCTCCGCTGGCTCCGAACTTTACTGGCGCAAGCCCGATCCCGTCGCCGCCACCGCCCATTACGCCGACGGCTTCGGTCCGCTCGCTCTCACCGCCCGCGTCGAGCCTTGGATAAAACCTGGCGCCGCCGCGCCCTTGCCCTCGCTCCTCGGCCTGCCGACCTCCGGCGACGTCGTCCTGAATCTCGCCGCCACCGGCCTGGCCAACACCGAAGGCGATCCCTACGGCTTGCCCGCCACGCTGCGTTTCGACGCAACGACGAACCGCTTCGCCGTCATCGGCGACAATCCCGCGGCCTTCACCGCCAAACTCGTCACCGCCACCGGCGCGCTCAGCGGAGGCTTTACGCTGAAGGCCATTCCGCCCGTCGCTCTGCGCAAAGTCACCTTCACCGGCGTGGCCCTCCAACCCGCTCCCGGCGGCGAACCCGGCCCCGTCGCCGGCGGCTTTTTCCTCCTCCCCGCCGCGACCAAGGGCGGCCCCGTGCTCTCCGGCCGGGTCCATTTATCCGCGGCCCCATAATCGCAGATACGTCTCGCTCAAGCAGGTGCGATCTCGCGACGTTCGCCGGCGCCGGATTTCTTCACCTTGAACCAGATCGCGTAGAGGGCGGGGACGAACAAGAGCGTGAGCACCGTGCCCGCTCCGACGCCGCCGATCAGCACGTAAGCCAGCGCGCCCCAGAACGACGATTGCGTGAGCGGAACGAAGGCCAGCATCGCGGCGGCGGCCGTGAGCACCACCGGGCGGGCGCGCCGCACCGTGGATTCGACGATCGCCTCGTAGCCGGAGAGGCCGGCCGCCTTGTCGTGCTGGATCTGGTCGACCAGGATCAGCGTATTGCGAATCAGAATACCGGAGAGCCCGATCAGTCCGAGGATCGCGTTGAATCCGAAGGGCTGGTTGAAAAGGATCAAGGTGGGCACCGCGCCCACCAAGCCCAGCGGGCCCGTGGCAAAGACCATGAACATGGCCGAAAACGAGCGCACCTGAAACATGATCAGGGCCAGCGTCGAGATGGCCATCGCGGGGAGCAGCAGCGCGAGGGCCCTGTTCGCTTTGGCGCTTTCCTCGACCGATCCGCCCATGTCGATCCGGTAACCGTCGGGCAGGTGGGCCTTGATCGCCGCGAGCTCCGGCAACACCTCGGCGGTGACGTCGGGCGGTTGAACTCCGTCGATCACGTCGCCTTGGACTGCGATATAGAGCTCCCGATTGAAGCGCTTCAACACGGCGTCCTCCATGCGGGTCTCGAAGCGGGCGATCTGCCGGAGCGGAATGGAGCGCCCTTGGTCGTTGCGAACGATCAAGTCGCCGATCGCGTCGAGCCCGTCCCGCTCGAGTTTCGGACTTCTGACCTGGACGTCGACCGTGCGATCTCCGCTTCGCACCTGGGACACCGTTGCGCCTTGGAGTATCGCCTGAAGCTGTAGCGCCGCGGTTTGCGGATTCAGTCCGAGCAGGTGCAGGCGCTCTTCGTCAAAGGCCAGGCGCAACACGGGCGTTTTCTCGCCCCAGTCCAGATGCACGTCCCGGAGCCGGGGATTCCGGGCCATGACCTGCCTGACCTCCTCCGCGATTCGACGGATTTCATTCAGGTCGCCGCCGGTCACCCGGAACAGCACGGGATAAGGCACCGGCGGCCCGAAAAGAAACTGCGTGACGCGCACCCGCGCCTCCGGGAAGCGTCCCTCGGCCACCAGCCCGCGGATCTTCGCTTTTAGCAAATCCCGTTGATGCGGGTTCCCGGTTTGAATCACCACTTGGGCGAAGGCGGGATTGGGCAGCTCCGAATTGAGGGAAAAGAAAAAGCGCGGAGCGCCTTGCCCGATGTAGCTCGTCACTTGCTTCGCTTCGGGCAGCGCCAGCATCGCTTGCTCGATGCGCCGGACCGTCCGCTCGGTCGTGGAAAACGCCGATCCGGCGGGAAGATTTATCTCAAGGGTCAGCTCCACGCGGTCCGAGTTCGGAAAGAACTGCTTCTTCACGAAGCCCATGCCCAAGACGGAGGCGGCAAACAGCCCGACCGTGAGCCCCGTCGTCAGCCATTTATGGTCCACGCAAAGGCCGATGAGCCGGCGGAACCGCTGGTAGTTCTTCGTGCCGTAAATCGAGTGGTGGGCGTCCGTCTTGGGCGGAATGTCCGGCAGGAGTTTCACCCCCATGTAGGGCGTGAAGATCACGGCCACAAACCACGACACCAGCAGGGAGAAGGCGACGATCCAGAAGATGTTTCCGGCGTATTCGCCGGCGGTGGAGCGAGCGAACCCCACCGGCAGGAAGCCGACGATGGTCACCAAGGTTCCCGTGAGCATCGGGGCCGCGGTCGAGGTCCACGCGAAACCCGCCGCCTTCACGCGGTCCCATCCCTCCTCCATTTTGACGGCCATCGTCTCGATCGCGATGATCGCGTCGTCGACGAGAAGTCCGAGAGAGAGAATGAGGGCGCCCAGCGTGATGCGGTCGAAGTCCCGGCCGGTCACGAGCATGATCAGGAAAACCGCCGCGAGCGTGAGCGGAACGGCCGCGGCCACGACGATGCCGACGCGGAAACCAAGGGTCAGCAGGCTGACGAGAATCACCACTCCCAGCGCGGTGAAGAACTTCACCATGAATTCGTTCGTGGACGCCTTGATGACCGAAGCCTGGTCGGAAATCTGCGTGAGCGAGATGCCTGCCGGGAGCTCCGCCTGAAGACGGCGGACTTCGGCCGCGAGGTCTTCGCCAAGGGTGAGGCCGTTGGTGCGCTTGTGCATCACCACGCCCAGAATCAAGGCGGGGTCTCCGCCTTCGCGGATCAGGTGGCCGGGCGGATCTTCGTAGCCTTTGCGAACATCGGCCACGTCTCCGACGGTCAAGGTCTTGCCGGGCACCGGAAGCGGAATCGAGCGGACCGACTCGAGATCAGTGATCGCGCCGTCCACCCGAAGATAAACGCGAGGCCCGGCGGTTTCGACGAAGCCGGATGGCGTGACGTCGTTGTGGCGCGCGATGGCGCTGAACAAGGACTGGGCGCTCAGGCCCAGCGTCGCGAGGCGTTGGTAGGAGATCTCGACGAAGATCTTTTGGTCCTGTTCGCCCAGGATATTCACCTTCCGCACGCCCGGCACGCGGGTCAGCCGCTGCCGCAGGCGTTCGGCGTCTTGCACAAGATCGCGATGCGGGAGATCGGCGGCCTTGAGCGCGTAAAGGGAGAAATAGACATCGGTGTATTCGTCGTTGAATACGGGACCGAGCACGCCGCGGGGCAGGAGGCGCGCCTCATCGCCGAGTTTTTTGCGGACCTGGTAAAACTCCGCGGGCACCTCGGCGGGCGGCGTGTTGTCCTTCAGGTAGACCTTCATCGTCATCAGCCCGGGGCGCGAGGTGGTTTCCGTCCGGTCGTAGTGCTCGAGCTCCTGCAGGCGTTTCTCGAGCCGATCCGCGACCTGGTTTTGCATCTCCTCCGCCGTGGCGCCCGGCCAGATGGCGGTCACGGTCATGATCTTCACCACGAAGGTCGGATCCTCGGCGCGCCCGAGCTTGGTGAACGCGAGCAGACCGGCTCCCGCGATCGCGATGAGGAGGAACAAGGTGATCGCCCGCTCCTTGACCGCGAAGGCCGAAAGATTGAAGCGGCTCATGGGGTTCCCTTCGCCGACGATTTCTCCACGCGCACGATCTGACCGGAATCCAGAAGCTGGGCGCCGAGGGCGACCACGACGTCCCCTTGCCGGAGCCCTTGGCTTAGCCACGCGGTTTCCGTTCCGAGTTTGGCGACAGAGACGGAGCGCTTTCGCAGGGCCGACGTGTCGGGATCGACGACCCACACCGCGGCGCCGTCACCGCGATCGATCAGGCTGCCCAACGGAATCTCCGTGATCGGCGGCGCCGTCTCTGCGGAGGGGGAGACGCGAACGGTGACGGTGGCTCCCAGCGGAAAGCGCGCCGGGTCGCCTTTGAGGACGTAGCGGGCTTGGTAAGTGCGCGCGACGGGATCGGCGACGCCGGAGATTTCCCGCAAAGTCGCGGGAACCGTCGCCGCTTCATCGAGGTAGAGCCGCGCCGTGGCGGCATGATCGCGGATCCGCGCCAGCGAACTCTCGGGGATATCGACGACGGCTTCCCGCGGGCCGGCCGTGGCGAGCACGATCACCGCTTGGCCGGCGGCAACCACCTGGCCCGGCTCGGCCGGCGCGGACATGACGATGCCGTCCGAATCGGCATACAAGGTCGTGTAGCCGGCCTGATTGGCGATTTGCTCCGCCTGGGCCTCGGCCGAGCGCAGTCGTGCGGCGCCGCTTTCGGCCGCGGCGGTCGCCTTCTCCAAGAGGTCCCGTGCCTCGGCGCCTTTCTCCACGAGGCCGAAAACGCGCGCCTGCTCCAGAAGCGCCTGCGTCGTGACGGCGCGCGCCGCTTCGACGGCGGCCCGGGCGGCCTGCAGCGCGAGTTGGTAATCGACCGGATCGAGCTTTAGCAAGGGCTGGTCCTTTTTGACCGTGTCGCCGGCATTCACCAGTCGCTCGGCGATCTTTCCCGCGACACGAAATCCCAGACCGCTCTCCGTGCGCGCGCGGACGACACCGGTGTAGTGCATCGTCGCTTCGGCTCCGTGACGGGGTGCGTCGATCTCGACCACTCTTACCACTTTGGGCGCGCTTGCGTTTGTCTTCGCGGCGCCTTGGCCACAACCGGACAACACGATGATTCCCACGGCGCCGAGGGCGCTCAGTGCGCCTCGACGAACAACCGGCCTGGTGCGGCTGGATCGCGCCGTCGGGGCGTGATCGGGTTTGGTGACGCGGGAATCAGTGCGGATGTTCATAGCGGCGATTTCGTCGAAAGGTGTTTCCGGCGTTTCCGCTCACGCGTTCATTGTCCGCGACATCATGGCTTGGTGCAGGCGACGCGGCGTGGCCCAGGTAAAGATCGCGACCAGTTTATTGGACAAGCCCGGCACGATGCTCATACGGCCCGCGTGCAATGCACGGATGCCGGCGCGCACGACCGGGGCCGGCTTCATCATCAGAAGCTTCAGGGTGGGGGGGAGCTTTTGCTGCGCCGCGGTGGCGAAGCCGGTGTCCGACAGGCCCGGGCAAAGCGTGGTGACCGTGATGCCGTCGCGCTTGAACTCGCGGTGAAGCGCCTCGCCCAAGCGCAACACGTAGGCCTTGGCGGCGGAGTAGACGGCGAAGTTTTCCACGCCTTGATAGGCCAGCAGGCTCGCGACGAGCAGGATCTTGCCGCGTCGGCGGTCGCGCATGTCTCGCGCAAAGAGGTGGGTCACCGCGGTGAGGCCCGCGATATCCAGCTGCACCATCGCCAGGGCGGCGTCGAGCGGGGCGTCGGCGAAGGGGCCCTGAAGGCCATGTCCGGCGTTGTTGATCAGGATATCGATAGCAACGCCGCGGTCGCGAAGCCGCCCGTGCAATCGCACGACCGCGGCGATATCTGTGAGATCAACCTGCTCCACCAAGACTTCGCAGCCGTGCCGCCGACGAAGGCTCTCGGCCAGGGCTTGCAGCCGGTCGAGCCGGCGCGCGACCAGCACCAAATCATGGCCTTGTTCGGCGTATTGGCGGGCGAATTCCTCGCCGAAGCCGCTCGATGCGCCCGTGATAAGCACCCACGATTTGGCGACCTCATTTGGGTTTGGCTTTTTGCCGGGCCGGCTCGCCGGGTGGAGATCGCCGGCGAGGCGAGAGTGAGCGCGGGCGCTTTGACTTGGATTGCTGTGGGACATGGCGTTTTTCGGTGAAGACGGTGAGGTGGCGGCGGGAGAGACGGCTTTGGGATCGGCACGGGT
>CAMLNJ010000086.1 GCA_946481225.1 uncultured Verrucomicrobiota bacterium
GAGGAAAACTCGTCCTGCCTCCCGGCGACTACGTCTCCGGCCCGCTGCGCCTCGTCTCGCGCCTCGACCTGCATCTCTCCGCCGGCGCCGTGCTCAAGCTCCTCCCACGCGGACCGGACTATCCCGCCGACTCCTTCCGCTACGCCAGCCTCCTCTCCGCCTCCGGCGCGAGCGACCTGCGCATCGGCGGGCCGGGGAAAATCGACGGCCAGGGCGAGACCTGGTGGCGCGCCTACCGCGCCAAGGAACTCGCCCTCCGTCGCCCGCAGGTCGTCCTCCTCGACAACTGCGACCGGGTCGAGCTCACCGGCTTCACCAGTATCAATCCCCCCAATACGCATGTCGCGCTCCGCCTCTGCCGGGAGGTGGTCATTCGCGGGGTGACGCTCGAGGCCCCCGACGATTCCCCCAACACCGACGGACTCAACCTCTCGGGAAAAAACCACCTCATCGAGCGCTGTCGTATCTCCACCGGCGACGACAACATCGTCGTCCTCACCCACGCCGCCAAGAACTGGGAGCCGCCGGTCTGCGAGAACTTCGTCATCCGCGACTGCACCCTCGGCTTCGGCCACGGCCTCTCGATCGGCAGTTACACCGGCGGCGGCATCCGCGGCCTGCTCGCCGAGCGCATCGTCTTCGACGGCACCTCCTCCGGCATCCGCATGAAATCCGCGCGCGATCGCGGCGGGCTCGTCGAGGATCTCACCTATCGCGACATCACGATGCGCCGTGTAAAAAACCCCGTCTTCATTTCCAGCTACTATCCGAAGGAGCCGAAGACCCCCGACCTCGAGTCCGCCGCGCCTCTCACCGCGAAAACCCCGCGCTGGGAGCGCATCTTCATCGAGAATCTTCGGGTGACGGACTCCGAGAACTCGCTCACGCTATGGGGCCTCCCCGAAATGCCCCTTGGCGAGATCACCCTGCGCCACGTCTCCTTCGCCGCCAAACGCGGCGCGAAACTCTACCGCGCGCCGAGTCTGACCCTCGACGACGTGACGGTGACACCTGACGAAGGCCCCGCCTACGACGTCTGGCCCGCATCCGTGTCCCGCTAAATTTCCCCGCCCCCCTTTCCCATGCTCTCTCATCGACCCCTTCTCCTTCTCGGCCTGATCTTCGCGTTCGCCGGCGCCCTCGCACCCGTCCACGCCTCGCTCACCGCTCCAGTTTCACCCGCCTCGCCCGCCGCGCCGCGCATCCCCGGGACGCGCGTCAGCCTCGCCGACTTCGGCGCCGTGCCCGACGGCGAGACGCTCAACACCGCCGCCTTCGAGCGCGCCTTCGCGGCCCTCGCCGAAAAAGGCGGCGGCACGCTCGTCGTCCCGCCCGGCGTCTGGTTCACCGGTCCCATCCAGCTTCGCAGCCGCGTCGACCTTCACCTCGAACCCGGCGCGCTCGTCCAGTTCTCCCGAGACCACACGCTCTATCCGGTGCGCGTCTTCGACGCCCGCGGCGAGAAATCCGTCCACACCACCTCGCCGATCTTCGGCGAAAAACTCGAGGACATCGCCATCACCGGCGCCGGCGTGATCGACGGCGGCGGCGATGCCTGGCGCCTCGTGAAGAAAGCCAAGGTCACCGAACCTTTCTGGAAAGCCCTCCTCGCCTCCGGCGGCGTGCTCAACGCCAAGGGCAACGAGTGGTGGCCCAGCCAGGCCGCGATGGACGGCGCCGCCGCCACCGACGCGCTCGAGGAAAAAGGCTCCCTCGACCTCGCCGCCTACGCGCCCTACCGCCTCTACCTCCGCCCGCGCCTCCTCCGCCTCCTCGACTGCCGTCGCGTGCTCATCGAGGGCGTCACCTTCCGCAACGCGCCCAACTGGACCCTCCACCCCTGGCTCTGCGAGGACCTCACGCTTCGCGACGTGAAGATCTTCAACGACCGCTGGGCGCAAAACAGCGACGCCATGGACATCGATTCCTGCCGCCGCGTGCACGTGCGCGGCTGCATCGTCGACACCGGCGACGACGGCCTCTGCATCAAGTCCGGCATCAACGAATCCGGCCGCCGCCTCGGCGTGCCCACCGAGGACGTGCTCATCGAGGACTGCGTCGTCTACGAAGGCCACGGCGGCTTCACCATCGGCAGCGAGATGTCCGGCGGCGTCCGCAATATCCTCGTGCGCAACTGCACCTTCATCGGCACCGCCATCGGCCTGCGCTTCAAGACCGCCCGCGGCCGCGGCGGCGTCGTGGAAAACATCCACATCCGCGGCATCCGCATGAGCTCCATCGAGGGCAGCGCCATCGACTTCAACTTCTTCTACGCCGCCAACGGCAAGCCCGCCGAGGCCGTTCCCGCGCCCAACGAGGGCACGCCCGCCTTCCGCAACATCCTCATCGAGGACATCGTCTCCCGCGGCTCCAAGGCCGCCTTCACCCTGCGCGGTCTGCCCGAGATGCCGCTCCGCGATATCACCTTCCGCGACGTCGACCTTTCCGCCGGCACCGGAGCCGATCTCGCCTATGCCGAGCGCATCGTCTTCGAGCGCGTCCGCATCCGCGCCACCGAAGGCGAACCGCTCAAGACGGAAAACGTCCTCGACTCCTCCCTCGGGATCACCCGTTGACCCGCCCCTCCCACCGCGGCGTCAGGATGCCGCGGTCGAACGGCCAGCCAGCCCCTTGGCCGCCCCGCCCCATGCCCCCCGCCATCGCGCGCCTCCTCCGCCTGCTGCCGGCCCTCGCCTGCGCGCCGCTCGTCGACGCCGGCGAACCGGCGCCGACTCCGCGCTACCTGAACCAGCCGCTCATCCGCCACCTCTACACGGCCGATCCCGCCGCCCACGTATTCGACGGGCGCATCTACCTCTACCCGTCGCACGACATCGACGCCGGCATCGCCGACAGGACCGACGGCAATCACTACGCGATGCGCGACTACCACGTGTTCTCGATGGACCATGTCGGCGCACCGGTGACCGACCACGGCGTCGCGCTCGCCCTCGAGGACGTGCCTTGGGCCAGCCGCCAGCTCTGGGCGCCCGACGTCGCGCAAAAAGATGGCCGCTATTATCTCTTCTTCCCCGCCCGCGACCGCGAGGAGGTCTTTCGCATCGGCGTCGCCATCGGCGATTCTCCCGTCGGCCCCTTCAAGGCGCAACCCGCGCCCCTCGCCGGAGCCTTCAGCATCGACCCCGCCGTCTTCCGCGATGACGACGGCGAGCACTACCTCTACTTCGGCGGCCTGCTGGGCGGCCAGTTGCAGCGCTGGCAAGGCGACCGCTACGACCCCTCCGCGCAACCACCCGCGGGCGGCGCCCCCGCCGCCGCGCCGCGCGTCGCGCGTCTCCGCCCCGACCTGCTCGCGCTCGCCGAACCCGCCCGCGAGATCGCCCTGCTCGATCCCGCCGGCCGTCCCCTCCTCGCCCGCGACGAAGCCCGCCGCTTCTTCGAGGGCGCCTGGGTCCACAAACACGAAGGCCGCTACTACTTCTCCTACTCCACCGGCACTACACACCAGATCGTCTACGCCGTCGGCGATTCGCCCTTCGGCCCCTTCACCTACCAGGGCGTCATCTTGAAGCCCGTGCAGGGTTGGACCACCCACCACTCCATTGTTCGTATTACGAACAGTTGGTATTTGTTTTATCACGACGCGCAGCTCTCCGGCCAAAACAACCTGCGCAACGTCAAGGTCGCCGAGCTCCACCACGAGACCGACGGCCGCATCCGCGCCATCGACCCCTTTGTTTCCCGATAACCCGCCCCCACGCCCGCCATGTCCATGCCCCGACTTCTTAGCCTGCCGTTGCTCCTCGTAGCGCTCGCGCTTCCCGCGCTGCTCCGCGCCGCGCCCCATATCGTCCTCGTCGGCGACTCCACCGTCACCAATAACGCCGGCTGGGGTCTCGGCTTCGCGCAGTTCCTCGCCGACGACGTGAAGCTCACCAACACCGCCCGCGGCGGCCGCAGCTCCATGAGCTTCATCAAGGAGGGCTCCTGGGAAAAGGCCCTCGCGCTCAAGGGCGACTACTACCTCGTCCAGTTCGGCCACAACGACGAGCCGGGCAAACCCGGTCGCTCCACCACCGAGGAGGAATACCGCGGCTACATGGAGCGCTACGTCGACGAAACCCGCGCCGCCGGCGCCAAGCCCGTCCTCGTGACCTCGCTCGTGCGCCGCCAGTTCAAGACGCCCTCCGACCCACACAAGATCAGCTCCAGCCTGAACAGCCGCGCCGAGATCGTCCGCGCCATCGCCCGCGAGAAAAACGTCCCCCTCGTCGAGCTCCACGACCGCAGCCTCGCGCTCTGCGAGAAACTCGGACGCGACGGCTGCCTCGTCTTCAGTCCGAAAAAGGAGGACGGCAAATACGACGGCACCCACCTCAACGCCGAGGGCTACGTCCTCTTTGGCCGCCTCGTCGCCGAGGAGCTGCGCCAGGCCGTCCCCGAACTCGCGTCCTATCTCCGCGCGGAACCGCGCGACGCAAAACCCGTCGCCGGCGAGAAACGCTACGACGCCGTCGTCGCCTTCGACGGCTCCGGCACGCACACCACCGTGCAAGCCGCCATCGACGCCGCGCCCTCCGCCGCCACGGCCGCCAAGCCCCACCGCATCCTCGTGAAGTCCGGCGTCTACAAGGAGCACGTCGTCGTCCCCGCCGAAAAACCCTTCCTCCAGCTCCTCGGCGAGCCCGGCGAGGCCGAGCGCACCGTCATCACGCTAGACACCAACGTGAAGACGCCCGTCCCCGGCGACGCCTCCGGCAAGACGCTCCCCACGCCCGACAGCGCCACCGTCCTCGTTCACGCCGCCGACTTCACCGCCGAGAACATCACCTTCGAGAACACCACCTCGCGCGAAGCCCGCGTGCAGGCGCTCGCCTTCTACGTCACCGGCGACCGGGCCGCGCTCCGTCGCTGCCGCTTCCTCGGCTGGCAGGACACCCTCCGCGCCGACGCGCCGAAGGGGAAAATCGCGCGCCAGTATTTCGCCGACTGCGAGATCACCGGCCATGTGGACTTCATCTACGCCGCCGGCACCGCCGTCTTCGACCGCTGCCATATCCATGCCCGCGCCGACGGCTACCTCACCGCGGCCAGCACGCCGGAGACCACGCCCTTCGGATACGTCTTCCTCGACTGCAAAGTCACCGCCGCGCCCGAGGTCGAGAAAGGCTTTTTCCTCGGCCGCCCCTGGCGCCCCTTCGCCGCGACCGCCTTCCTCCGCTGCGAGTTGCCGGAAAAACTCAAACCCGCCGGCTGGCACAACTGGGGCAAGGCCGACAACGAGAAGACCGCCCGCTACGCCGAATACAAAAACACCGGCCCCGGCGCCAACCCGGACGCGCGCGTGCCGTGGTCGAAGCAACTCACCGACGCCGAAGCCGCCGCCTACACCGTGCAAAACATCCTCGGCGGCGACGACGGCTGGAATCCCGCGGCTCCCTGACCCTTCGCCGGCTCCCCCGCCATGCTTTCATCCCCGCGTCGCCTCGCGATCCTCTTCCTCGTTTTTTCCCTCGCGCCGTCCCTCCACGCCGCCGCGCCCTCCGGCCCCGGCCTGCGCTTCGGCGACGACACGCCTTTCTACGAAACCAACACCGGTGAGCTCCGCCTCTCGCGCAGCCACAGCTTTGAACTCTGGCTCACGCCCGCCGCCGATTGCCCCGCCGGCGCGGTGCTCGTCGACGCCTTCGGCCCCGGCACCCTGCTCGGCGCGCGCCTCCGCTTCGGCGAAGGCCGCGTGCTCGAATATCACACCACGCTCCTGAAGCCGCTCGTCTCGCCGCAACCCCTCCCGACCGACCGCCCCACGCACGTCGTCGGCGTCTTCGATTCCCGCGAGAAGATCGTCGCGCTCTACATCGACGGCCAGCGCGTCGCCGCCTTCACGCCCACCAAGGACAAGGTGACGGCGCCATCCGAAAACGTGCCCCTACGCGTCGGCGCCGACCATGAGGGCGCCAACCGCTTTCGCGGCGTCATCCACTCCTTCGCCGTCCACAAGCGCGTGCTCACCGACGCCGAGGTCGCCCAGTCCTTCGCCGCCTCCGGCCCGCGCGACGGCCTCGTCGCCGCCTGGAATTTCAAACCCGACTCCGCCACCGCCGGCCCGCGTCTCAAAGCCGCCGCCGGAAAAGCCACGCTCCTCGTCCCGCCGCCGCTCGCCGGCGCCGCGCAAGGCCCCGTCGGCGATCTGAACCTCTGGTATCGCAACCCCGCCCGCGAATGGGTCGAAGCCCTGCCCTTCGGCAACGGCCGCCTCGGCGGCATGGTCTTCGGCGGTGTCGAACGCGAGCGTGTCCAGCTCAACGACGACACCATCTGGTCCGGCGCGCCCTACGATCCCGCCAACCCCGACGCGCCCGCCGCCATCCGCGAGGCGCGCGAACTCGTCTTCGCCGGCAAACGTGTCGAGGCCGAGGAAGTCCTCGCCAAGAACGCCCTCGGTCTGCCCTCGCGCATGGTCCAATACCAGACCCTCGGCAGCGTGATGCTCGCGTTCGCCGACGAGCCCGACCGCGCCGTCACCGACTACCGCCGCTCCCTCGATCTCGACCGCGCCGTCGCCACCACGAGCTTCCGCCGCGGCGGCGTCACCTACACCCGCGAAGTGTTCTCCAGCGCTTCCGACCAGGTCGTCGCCATCCGCCTCTCCGCCGATCAGCCGGGCCGCCTGAACTTCGACGCCACCTGGGAAACACCCTTCCGCGACGCCGTCGTCGGCGCCGAAGACGGCCTGCTCACGCTCTCGGGCCAGGGCGGCGAATTCGACGGCAAACCCGGCGCCATCCGTTTCAAAGCCCTGCTCCGCGCGATTCCCGAGGGCGGCTCCGCCACGATCCAGGGCGACAAGCTTGTCGTCTCCCGAGCCGACGCCGTCACCCTCCTCGTCTCCAGCGACACCAACTTCGTCAACTACCAGGACACCGGCGCCGATCCCGCCGCGCGCGCCGCCTCCGCACTCTCCGGGGCCGAGAAGCGCCCCTACGCCGAGCTGCGCGCCCGCCACATCGCCGACCACCAGTCGCTCTTCCGCCGCGTGTCGCTCGACCTCGGCCGCACGCCCGATTCCTCCCTGCCCACCGACGAGCGCATCAAGAAATTCACCGGCGCCAACGACCCCGCCCTGCCCGCGCTCCACTTCCAATACGGCCGCTACCTCCTCATCGCCTGCTCCCGACCCGGCACCCAGCCCGCGAATCTCCAAGGCATGTGGAACGACGCCCTCACCGCGGCCTGGGGCGGCAAATACACCATCAACATCAACACCGAGATGAACTACTGGCCGGCCGAGACCACCAATCTCTCGGAGTGCGCCGAGCCGCTTTTCCAACTCATCCGCGACATCTCCGTCACCGGCGCCCGCACCGCCAGGGTCATGTATGACGCGCGCGGCTGGGTGACCCATCATAACACCGACCTCTGGCGCGCCACCGCCCCCGTCGACTCCGCCGGCACGGGAGTCTGGCCCACCGGCGGCGCCTGGCTCTCCACCCACCTCTGGGAACACTACCTCTTCACCGGCGACAAAAAATTCCTCGCCGACGCCTACCCGATCCTGAAGGGCGCGGCAGATTTCTTCATCGATACGCTCGTCCCCCATCCGAAGACCGGCTGGCTCGTCACCAACCCCTCGCACTCGCCCGAGCACGAGGGCACGGTCGCCGGCCCGACCATGGATCTCGGCATCGTGCGCGACGTCTTCAGCCAGGCCGCCGCCGCGTCCGAGGTCCTCGGCGTCGACGCCGACTTCCGCCAACAGGCCCTCGCCACACGGGCAAAGATGGCCCCGTATCAGATCGGCAAGCACGGACAGCTTCAGGAGTGGCTGGACGACCGCGACAAGGCGAAGAACGCGCACCGCCACTCCTCGCACCTCTACCCGCTCTTTCCCTCGGCCCAGATCACGCCGGAGACGCCCGAGCTCTTCGCCGGCGCGAAAAAATCGCTCGAAGGCCGCGGCCTGCTCAGCACCGGCTGGGGCATGGCTTGGAAGGTGAACCTCTGGGCCCGCGCGCTCGACGGCGACAAGGCCCACCAGCTCCTCGTGCTCCTTCTCACCCCGCCCAAGGGCGGCTCGCAGGGCGGCGGCGCGTATCCGAATCTCTTCGACGCCCATCCGCCCTTCCAGATCGACGGCAACTTCGGCGTCACCTCCGGCATCGCCGAGCTGCTGCTCCAGTCGCACCGCGATGGCTACATCGATCTCCTTCCCGCCCTCCCCGCCGCATGGCCCGAGGGTTCGGTCAAAGGCCTGCGCGCCCGCGGCGGCTTCGAGGCCGATCTTGCCTGGAAGAACGGAAAGCTCGCGGCCGTCACCCTGCGCTCGCTCGGCGGCAACCCCGCCCGCCTGCGCTACGCCGGCGCCGTGAAGGAAATCTCTTTGCGCGCCGACGGCGTGTTCACCGCGGATGGCTCGCTTTCGGAAATCAAAACGGTCGCCGCGCCCGGACCCGCCGCCACCCGCCGGCGGACCAAGTAGGAATCCCAACCCGTCTCCCATGCTGATGCCTCGCCCTCTCGTCGCCGCCCTCGCCGCCGCGCTCCTCGCGCTTCCCGCCCTTCGCGCGGAAGACCTCTTGCCGTTCCGCGATCCCGACCTGCCGCTCGCCCGGCGCGTCGACGACCTGATCTCGCGCCTCACCGTCGATGAAAAGATCGCCCAGACCATGATGGGCGCGGCCGAGGTCCAACGCCTCGGCATCCCGCGCTACGACTGGTGGAACGAGGCGCTGCACGGCGTGGCGCGCAACGGCGTCGCCACCGTTTTCCCGCAGGCCATCGGCCTCGCCGCGACGTGGAATCCCGAGCTCCACCAACGTGTCGCCGAGACCATCGCCACCGAGGCGCGCGCGAAAAACAACGAGGTGCTCGCCAAGTCCGGCGGCCACACCAAGCGCTACCAAGGCCTCACCATCTGGTCGCCCAACATCAACATCTTCCGCGACCCGCGCTGGGGTCGCGGCCAGGAGACTTACGGCGAGGATCCCTTCCTCACCGCCCGCTTCGGGGTCGCCTTCGTGCGCGGCTTGCAGGGCGACGACCCACGTTACCTCAAGACCGTCGCCACCGTGAAACACTTCGCCGTGCACAGCGGTCCCGAGCCCGAGCGGCACAGCTTTGACGCCAAGGTCGGCGAGCGCGA
>CAMLNJ010000087.1 GCA_946481225.1 uncultured Verrucomicrobiota bacterium
CGCACCGCCGAGACCTGCAACGTCTACAACATGCTCAAGTTCGCGCGCACCCTCTTCGCCCTGCGCCCCGACGCGAAATACGCCGACTTCGAGGAACGCGCCCTCTTCAACCACATCCTCGCATCCATCGATCCGCAGGACGGACGCACCTGCTACATGGTTCCCGTCGGCCGCGGCGTCACCCGCGAGTATCAGGACATGTTCGACGGCTTCACCTGCTGCGTCGGCTCCGGCATGGAGAGCCACGCGCTCCATGGCGACGGCCTCTACCACGCCTCCGCCGACGGCGATAAACTCTGGGTCAACCTCTACGCCCCCTCCACCGCCGAGTGGGCGAAGCGCGGCGCGAAGCTCGCCGTCGCCACCGATTTCCCCGAGGGCGAATCCGCCACGCTCAAGCTCTCCCTCGCATCCCCGCAAAAATTCACCCTCGCCCTCCGCCGCCCCTCCTGGGCGGAGAAAGGCTTCGCCGTCTCGCTCAACGGCAAGGCCCTCCCCGACCCGAAGCTCGTCGCCGGCTACGTCGAGCTGACCCGCGAGTGGCGCGACGGCGATCAGGTCGCGCTCACCTTCCCGAAAACCCTCCGCGCCGAGCCTCTCCCCGACAACCCGCGTCGCGTCGCGCTCCTCTGGGGCCCGCTCGTCCTCGCCGGCGACCTGGGCCCGGAGGATCGCCAAGCCGCCACCGCCGCCCGCCCGCCCGTGTTTGTCACGGACGAATCCGATCTCTCTTCCTGGCTCCGCCCCGTCGCCGACCGTCCGGGCGTCTTCCGCAGCATCGGCGCCGGCCGCGAGCAGGACGTGGAACTCTCGCCCTTCTACCGCCTCCACCGCCGCACCTACGCCGTCTATTGGGACCTCTTCACCGGAGCCGAATGGGAGGCCCGCTCCGCCGAACTCGCCCGCGAGGCCGAGGCTCAACGCCGCCTCGAGGCCGCCACCGTCGCCTACGCCCAGCCGGGCGAGATGCAGCCCGAGCGCGACTTCAACCAGCAGGGCGAAAACACCTCGCCCGAGCGCACGATGGGACGCGCCGGCCGTCGCGGCACCAAGTGGTTCTCCTTTGACCTGCCGGTCGACGCCGGCCAGCCCGCCGCGCTCGTCGTCACCTACTGGAACGACGAGTGGCGCAAGCGGACCTTCGAGGTCCTCGTCGACGGCGCCCGCATCGCCGAACAAACGGTCGAGAAGGGCGGCGAACCCCGCTTCTTCGACGTCCGCTACGTTCTCCCCGCCGACCTCGTCGCCGGAAAACAAAAGGTGACCGTCCGCTTCCAAGCGACCAACGGAAACGAAATCGCCGCCGTCTATGGACTGCGCAGCATCCGCTCCGCCTTGGCCACAGAAGAACCCACGAAATGAGCCCGACATTCGCCGACATCCAAGCCGCCGAGAGCCGCATCCGCGAACGGGTGTCCGCCACACCCTGCGTCCGCTCGGCCACCCTCTCGGCGATCACCGGCGCGGAGGTCTTCCTCAAGTTCGAGAACCTCCAGTTCACCGCCTCCTTCAAAGAGCGCGGCGCCCTCAACAAACTCCTCCTGCTCTCGCCCGAGGAGCGCGCGCGCGGCGTCATCGCCATGTCCGCCGGCAACCACGCCCAGGGCGTCGCCTATCACGCGAAACACCTCGGCATCCCGGCCGTGATCGTGATGCCCCGCCACACGCCCGACGTGAAGGTCGAGCACACGCGCGGCCACGGCGCGGAGGTGATCCTCCACGGCGAAAATCTACACGAGGCCGCCGCCTTCGCCCGCGCGACGTGCAAGGAACGCCGCCTGGTCTTCGTCCATCCCTACGACGACCCCGAGGTCATCGCCGGCCAAGGCACGCTCGCCCTTGAGATGCTCGCCCAGCAACCCTCGCTCGACACCCTGATCGTCCCCATCGGCGGCGGCGGCCTCCTCGCCGGCATGGCCGTCGCGGCGCACGCGCTCAAACCCTCGCTCGAGCTGATCGGCGTCCAGTCCGACCGCTTTCCCGCCATGGCCGCACGCCTCCGCGGCGAGACGCTCGAATGCGCGCCCTACACCGTCGCCGAGGGCATCGCCGTGAAGGAGCCCGGCGAACTCACCACCGCCCTCCTCCGCGAACTCGTGCGCGAGGTGATCCTCGTGTCCGAGCGCGAGATCGAAGACGCGATCCTGTTGCTCCTCCAGATCGAGAAAACCGTCGTCGAGGGCGCCGGCGCCGCCGGTCTCGCGGCCCTGGTCCGGCAAAAAGACCGCCTGCGCGGCCGCAAGGTCGGTCTCGTCCTCAGCGGCGGAAACCTCGACCTCTTCAGCCTCTCCTCGATCATCCAGCGCGGCCTCGTGCGCGGCGGCCAAATCGTCAGCCTGCGCGTGGAAACCCGCGACGTGCCCGGCGCTCTGGCCGAGGTGTCGGCCCTGATCGGCCGCGGCGGCGGCAACATCATCGAGGTCCACCACCAGCGGACCTTCGCCGACCAGCCGCTCCAAACCGTGGCGATCGATTTTCTCCTGCGCACGCGCGGCCCCAGCCACTCCGAGCAGATCATCGCCGCCCTCCGCGCCGGCGGCTGCCGCGTGAGCCCGACGACGGGCGTGTAGCCACGGCCGTGCCGGCCGTGTGTCTGCCAATCCCACGGGCGACACGCCCGTTGCTACACCTCAAGCAGCCTTCGCCGCCTGCCACTGCCCGTCCACGAGACGCGCGAGCCCGAGCGGGTTCGCCTCGCGCAGCTCCGGCGGCAAGGCCGTGTCCGGGAAGTTCTGATAACACACCGGCCGCAGGAAGCGCTGGATCGCCATCGTGCCGACCGAGCTCGAACGCCCGTCCGAGGTCGCCGGCCAGGGACCGCCATGCACCATCGCGTGCCCGACCTCCACTCCCGTCGGGAAACCGCCGAACAACACGCGTCCGGCCTTGCCGACGAGCGTATCCACCAAAGTTTGACGCGCCGCCAGTTCGTCCGGCCGCGCATGCACGGTCGCGGTCAACTGGCCTTCGAGCCCCGCCACCGCCGCTTGCATCTCCGCGGCGGAGGCACAGCGCACGATCAAGGTCGTCGGCCCGAACACTTCGTGACTCAGCTCCGGCCGGGCCAGGAAGGTCGCCGCGTCGGTGACGAACAGAGCCGCGCTCGCGCGACCGGCCGTCTCCGCGACCGAGGCGCGACACTCCACGCTCGCCGCCTTCGCGAGACCCGAAACGCCTTTCACGTAGGCCGCGCGAATACCCGCCGTCAGCATCGAGCCGGCCGGCGTGCCTTCGATCAATGAAGCCAATTTCACGATCAACCGCTCCGCACCCTCGCCCGCCTCGACGAACACGAGGCCCGGCTTGGTGCAAAACTGCCCGACGCCGTTCGTCACCGAGGCGTGCAGCCCCGTCGCGATCGTCTCCGCCTGGTCGGCGAGCGCGCCGCCGAGGAGGAAAATCGGGTTCACGCTGCCCATCTCCGCATAGACCGGAATCGGGTCCGGCCGCGTCGCGGCGAGATTCATCAAGGCACGTCCTCCCGCAAGCGATCCGGTGAAGCCCACCGCCTTGATCTGCGGATGCGTCACCAGCGCCGCGCCGACTTCGTGACCGGCGTCGAAAAGCAGGGAGAACACGCCCTCGGGCAGGCCGCTCTCCGCGACCGCCTCGCGCACGAGTTTGCCCACCAGCTCGGAGGTGCCGGGATGCGCCGGGTGCGCCTTCACCACGACGGGACAACCGGCGGCAAGCGCGGACGCGGTATCCCCGCCCGCGACGGAGAAAGCCAAAGGAAAATTGCTCGCGCCGAAGACCGCCACCGGCCCGAGCGGAATCTGCATCGCGCGAAGATCGGGCTTCGGCAGCGGCTTGCGCGCCGGATCGCCGTGGTCGATGCGAATGCCGGAGGAAAGACCGCTCTCGGCGGCCGCCGCGTAGAGCCGCAGTTGGAAACAGGTGCGCCCCAGCTCGCCGTCCAAACGAGCCTGCGGCAGCGCGGTCTCGAGTCCCGCGCGGGCGGTGATCGCGGCCGCGTTGGCCTCGAGCCTGGCCGCGATGGCGCGGAGCAGGGCCCCGCGCTCCGCCGCCGGCCGACGCGAGTAGTCGGCGAAGGCCTCGGCCGCGAGACACGCCGCCCGCGCGACCTCCGCGGTCGAGGCGGAATGGAACTCTCCCGGCAGCGCCGAGCCGTCGCTCGCGTTGGTCGCGACAAATGTCTTGGTGCCGGCCGCGCCGCGCGCGGCGCCGATGAGGGAGAGTCCGTCGAGATTCATGGAGAGTATGCAGGGTATGTTGTAGCCGCGCCCGTGCCGGGCGCGTTTCCGGGGGGCACGGCCGACACGGCCGTGGCTACAACCTTGAGAACTGCCTAGCCCAAGGTCGGGCGATTCGCGAGCGCCGCGCGCACCGTGGCGAGGGCCGCCTCGCGCTCGGCGCCTACAAGGACTTGGCGCGGGCCGCGCACGCGTTCGTTGCCCATGCCGACTTCCTGCTGCACGAGTTTGATCAACTGCACGAACTTCGGGACGGTATCCATGCGCAGGAGGGGCAGGAACCACTTGTAGAGCTCGAAGGCTTTCTTCTTCTCGCCGCGCAGGGCGTATTCGTAGAGCGCGACGGATTCGCGGGGGAAGGCGTTCACCAGGCCCGCGATCCAGCCGACGGCGCCGGCCTCGACGCCCTCGACGATCACGTCGTCCACGCCCACGCAGAGCGTCAGGCGGTCGCCGCAGATGGCCTTGATCGCCGTCACGCGACGCGCGTCGGTGCTCGATTCCTTGACCGCGTGCAGGTTCGGGTTGGCGGCGGCCAGCTCCGAGATCTGCTCCGGCAGGAAGTCGGTTTTGTAGGCGACCGGGTTGTTGTAGAGCATGCAGGAGAGCTTGGTCGCGCGGATGACCGCCTCGACGTGCCCGCGGATCTCCGCCCACTCGCTCGTGTAGACGTAGGGCGGCAGAACCATGAGGCCGGAGCAACCGACCTCCTCGGCGGCGCGGGCGAGCTCGACCGCCTCGGCGGTGCTGAGCGAGGCGATGCCGGCGACAACCGGCACGCGAGCGCCGACCGCCTGCACGAGCGTGCGCAGGATATCGACTTTTTCGGAGAAACGGAGCGTGGCGCTCTCGCCGAGCGAGCCGAGCGCGACGAGGCCGGCGCAGCCGTTGTCCACGAGCCAGGCGGCGTGGCGGGCGAGGAACGCGTGATCGACGCTGAGGTCGGCGTTGAAAGCGGTCGTCATCGCGGGGAGGACGCCGGTCCAGGACATGGGCTTCTTGTTCATGAGCAGAATGCGTAGGGGGGATGAAAAATTAGTAGCGGTCGGGAGAAAGCAGCGCCGCCTTCGCCGCGGCGAGCGGACGACCGGCCAGCGTGTCGGCGATGACCTTGCCCGTGATCGGGGCGAGGCTGAGGCCCATCATCGCGTGGCCGGCGGCCACGGAAAGGTTGGAGAACTTACTTGTGCGCCCGACATAGGGCATGCCGTCCGGTGAGCAAGGGCGAAGACCGCTCCAAGGCTTCACGTCGGCAAAGTCCGTCGGCTGATAATCCGGGAAATAGCGGCAGAAGGAATCGACGATGCCGCGCACGCGCACCGGATTGATCCCGAGATCGCGGCCGGCGACCTCCATCGTGCCGCCGACGCGCAGCGTGTCGCCCATCGGCGTCACGGCCACGCGCGCCTCGGTGAGAATAGAGGGCGTGGTGAGCTGGTGATGCGGCTTCTCGAGGGTGAGGCTGTAGCCCTTGCCCGCTTGCATCGGCAGCTTGAGCCCAAGGTCGGCCACGAGATCGGGCGCCCAGGAGCCTCCGCAAAGGATAAACTCGTCTCCCGCGATCTCCTGCCCGCCGGCCAGCTCGACGGCGCGCAGCCGCCCGCCGTCTTTCCGAAACGCCCGCGCCTCGGTCTTCCAGCGCAGCGTGACGCCGAGCCGCTCGACCTCGCATTGCAAGGCCGACAGGAAACGCCGGGGGGAGAGATGGCAGTCGAGCGGGAAATAGATCGATCCGGCCACGTTCATGCGCGCCCCGGGATTGAGCTTCGTGGTGGCGGCGGCATCAAGCCGCTCCGCGGGCACGCCGAGGCTGCGCGCGTAGGCGGCCGTTTTCTCCTCCTCATGGAGCGTGTGCTCCTCGCGGCAAAGCATCACGAGCCCGCGTTTCTCGAAATCCGACTTCATGCCCGGCAGAGCCGAGAGCTCCTCGAAGCAGGTCCGGCTCGCGAGCGATAGCTCCGCGATCAGGGGAGCCGCGCGACGCACATGGTCGGCGTTCGACGCGCGCCAGAACTTGAACGCCCACCCAAAGAGCTCCGCGTCGAGACGCGGCTTGATGTAGAAGGGCGAGGCCGGGTTGAACATCCACTTCAGGCCAAGCGCCACCATGCCCGGCGCGGCGAGCGGAATGACGTGGCTCGGCACGATCATGCCGGCGTTGCCGTAGGACGCGCCGTCGCGCACGGCGTCGCCGCGCTCCACGACCGTCACCTTGAAGCCCTGGCGGGCGCAATAATACGCGGTGGAGAGGCCGATCACACCGGCCCCGACGATCACGACATGTTTGCTCATGTTATCCCCCAGCAAAATGGATCTCTCTCCTCGAGCAGCAGCGTCGCCTCGAGGTTGACGTAGGCGCGACCGGCGATGGTCGGCGCGATCTCGCCCTTGGCGCGGTCGAGCCAGCGATAACGTCCGGTGAAGGCGCTGCCGATGATGCTCTCCTGCACCCACTCATCCCCCTCGGCCAGTTTTCCTTCCGCCGCGAGGCAGGCGAGCTTGGCGCTCGTGCCGGTGCCGCAGGGCGAGCGATCATAGGCGCCGCCGGGGCAGAGCACGAAATTACGCGAATGCGCCCCCGCGTTCGGCGACGGGGCGGACAACTCGATGTGGTCCACATCGGGATAGCCCGCGGCGTTGAGCGCGCGCCGCACGCGCCAACTGTAATCTGTCAGCTCGGCGACCTCGCTCAGCCGCAGCTCGCGTCCGTGCTCGTCGATCAGGAAAAACCAATTGCCGCCCCAGGCGATGTCGCCGGTCACGCGGCCCACGCCCGGCACCTCGACCGTGACGGCGTGATGCACGCGGCGGCTGGGCACGTTGGCCACGCTCACCGAACCGTCGGCCTCGAGCGTCGCCGTGACGACCCCGACGGGCGTTTCCAGACGATGCGAGCCCGGCCCGATCCGGCCGAGATAAGCCAGCGTCGCGATCACGCCGATCGTCCCGTGCCCGCACATGCCGAGATAGCCGACGTTGTTGAAAAAAATGACGCCCGCCGCGCAGGTCGCATCGGTCGGCGGCGTAAGCAAGGCTCCCACGACCACGTCCGAACCACGCGGCTCGTTCACGACCGCGGACCGATAGCGGTCGAAGCGCGCGCGAAACACGTCGCGGCGCTCCGCCAGCGAGCCCGCGCCCAGCTCCGGCCCGCCCTCGATCACCACGCGGGTGGGCTCGCCGGCGGTGTGGGAGTCGATGATCTTTATTTTCTGCATAACGGATCTCGCGGTGCTTCGCCCCACATGCTCTCACGCACCGGGACAAAAATCTTGTCCGCCCCCTGAGTTATGACTTCGATTTCGGCACAATGACGCAGACCGGAGCGGTCCCCCCGTCGGCGACGCGCGCCGAGTTTCTCCAGCGCCTGGCGCAACCGATCACGGGCGAGGAGCTTTTCGACCGCCTGCCGGACCTCGTGTATTTCGTGAAAAACGAACGCGCCGAATACGTCATCGTTAACCAAACGCTGGCCGAGCGTTGCGGCCGACGACGCAAGGAGGAGTTACTGGGCCTGCGCGCCGACGAGGTATTTCCGGCGCCCCTCGGCGAAAGCTACCGCGGCCAGGACCTGAGCGTGTTGAACGGAGGCGCCGCCGTCCTCGACCAGTTGGAACTCCACCTCTACCCCACCGGACGCCGCGGCTGGTGCCTCACCACCAAACTGCCTCTGCGCGACCGCGAGCAGCGCGTCATCGGCCTCGTCGGCATCTCGAAGGACCTGCAAGCCCCCGACGAGCAGGGTGATGACTTCTCCGCCGTGGCGGTCGCGCTGCACCACTTGCAAAAGAACCTCGCCGAGCCCCTCCGCGTCGGCGACTTGGCGGCCCTGGCCAAGCAGTCGCCCTACCAGTTCGAGCGCCGCATCCGCCGCATCTTCCGCCTGACGACCGGCCAATTGATCCAAAAAACGCGGATCGACACCGCCCTGCGCCACTTGCGCGAAACCGACCATCCCATCGCGCGCGTGGCGCAGGATTGCGGCTACTCCGACCAAAGCGCTTTCACCCGCACCTTCCGCCGCATGGTCGGCCTCTCCCCCTCCAGCTATCGCTCCACCGGCCCCTTCCCGCGCCCCTCCTGACCTGCCGATTCTTCCGCATACCTCGCGGGCTTGCGGCGAGGCGAGTCGCCCCTAGTTTTCCGCCATGAGCACCGTCCAAGAAATTCAAGCCGCCATCCTGCACCTGTCCCCGCAGGATCGTGAAGCTCTGCGGCACTGGCTGGACGACAACGAGGAGGAAACGCCCGAAATGCTCGCCGCCATCGACGTCGGCCTGCGTTCGTTGCGGGAAAAAGGGGTGATCCCCCTCGATCAAGTCCGCCAAAACATCGCTTCATGGGCTACCAAGTCGGCCTGACCGAGGAGGCGCAGGCCGACCTGGGCGCAGTGGTGCGCTGGCTGGCCAAGCAGAGCCCCGAGGCGGCGCAACGAATCGGCCACGAATTGCTCGACGCCGCGCTGACATTGACCGTGTTTCCCCGTCGAGGCGTCTCCGTGCGGCGAAGGCCGGGACTGCGCAAGCTCGCTCACCGCCACTATCTGATCTTTTATCAGGTCAACGACGCCGCCGGACAGGTCGAGGTCGTCCGTATCTGGAACGGCCGCCAAAATCCTGCCGGGCTTCGTTTGCCCTGATCCCGCCATCGCACCCAAAACGCGAACCGTCACGCCCAGCCTATTTACCCGCTCATGTCCGCGCCCTCCCAATCGCCCGCCGCCTCTCCCGCGCCCTCCGCCGACGCGCCCCGCTACGCCCGGCCGGAGCTGCTCGCGCCCGCCGGCGACTGGGAATGCGCCCGAGCCGCCGTCGAAAACGGCGCCGACGCCATCTTCTTCGGCCTCGAACGCTTCAACGCCCGCATGCGCG
>CAMLNJ010000088.1 GCA_946481225.1 uncultured Verrucomicrobiota bacterium
GCCGCAGAAAGACAATCAGCGCAAAAAAGACAGAAAATGGACTAAGCTTGGTGAACGGAAATTGGGAATTCCTCCGCGACCTTGGCATTCTTCTGGTTGCCAGTCGGTTTTCTGGCTCGGGCTCTATCCTCTCGGCTGTGTTTTCACCCGGCTTGGGTCTGGCTTAGTCGGCGGGCACTAGGCGGATGATGCTGCCGGGGTCGTTGACGGCGACCCAGATGCTGCCGTCGGGCGCGCACTGCACGTCGCGCAGGCGGCCGATGTCCTTGAGCACGACTTCCTGACTCACGACTTGGTCGCCGTTGAGGACGAGGCGGCGGAGTTCCTGCTGCGCGAGTGCGCTGACGAAAAGGTTGCCGGTCCACTTCGGGAACAGCGTGCCTTCGTAGAAATCGATGCCGCACACGGCGATCGAGGGCACCCAGTAGGTGACGGGCTGCTCCATGCCCGCGCGCGCGGTGTCGCCGGTGATGGGCGAGCCGTCGTAGTTCATGCCGTAGGTGATGACGGGCCAGCCGTAGTTCACGCCGCGTTTGATCAGGTTGAGTTCGTCGCCGCCGCGCGGGCCGTGCTCGGTTTCCCAGAGCAGGCCGGTGCGCGCGTCGAAGTCGAGGCCCTGCGGGTTGCGGTTGCCGTAGGTCCAGATCGAGGGGAACGCGCCGTGCGTGTTGACGAACGGATTGTCGGCCGGGATGCGGCCGTCGTCGTGGATGCGGTGAATCTTGCCGTTGGGGCGCTTCAGGTCCTGGGCCTCGTTCATCGAGCCACGATCGCCGATGCCAAAGTAAAGGTAACCCTGGTCGAAAACGAGGCGGGTGCCAAAGTGGACGCCGCCGCGTTTGTAGAGGGCTTTCGGGGCGCGGAAGATGTCTTCCTGGTCCATCCATTTTCCGTCGCGGATGCGGCCGCGCACGATGGCGGTCATGGCCGAGCCGTTTTCACCGGGGTCGCTGAAGGCGAGGTAGAGCCAGCCGTTGTCGGGCTTGGCGTAATCGGGGTGGGGGGCGACGATCATGAGGCCGCCCTGGCCTTGGGCCCAGACGCGCGGCGTTCCGGCGACGGGCTCGGGCAGGCGTTTGCCGTCGCGGATGACGAGAATGCGGCCGTCGCGCTCGGCGACGAGGACATCCTGGCCGCCCGGCAGGAAGGCGATGGACCACGGGACATCGAGGCCTCCGAGGACGGTTTCGACACGGAAGGTGGCGGCCTCGCTTTTCACGAGCTGGTTTTCGACCGGTTTGGCGTAGTCGGTTTTGGTTTCCTTGGCGCGGGTTTCCTTCTCGTGGATAAAGACGCTGAGGGCGCGGATGCGAGAGGCGTCGAGCACGGGGCCGAACGGGGGCATGCCGAGCTCGGGTTTTCCGGCGGTGATCATGCGGGCGAGATGCTCGTCGCCGCCGTCGCCGTGTTTCCAGACGCCGTCGATCAGGCTGCCGCCGGCGCCGCCCTCGAGGTTTTGTCCATGGCAGGAGGCGCAGAGCAGCGCGTAGAGCTTGGCGGAGTCGCGCGGGAGATCCTGCGCGGGGGCGAGGGCGGGCGCGAGGGCCAGCGAGGCGAGAAGGGCGGCGGCTGGCGTGAAGCGGGGTGAAGACGGCATGGGGCAGACGCATACGTGCCTGCGCTTGCGCCGCAAGGCGGGGCGCGCCTGAGTGCCGGTTTTTCCCCCATGCCTTCGAAACCCATTCCCGGCTCCACCGGCGAGGTGTTGACCTGCCTGCCTTCGCCTTATTTGCCGCACCCGGCCACGGGCCTGCTTTATCTGCCGCGTTTCCTAGCCAAGTGTCGCTACGCCAAGGAGCACGGGGCGTTGCCGAAGAGTTATGCCAAGAACTACAAGCGCGGGCTGGACCGCTTCCTGTGCATGCACCTTGGCATAGATCCGGCCGCGGTGGAAAAGATCGTGCACGAGAGCGCGACGGAAACAGAAGTGGAGGAAAAGCTAAAGGGGCTGCTTCCGGCCGACGTGCGCGCGATCAAGTGGAACCGCGAACTCGTGCAAAAAGGCATGAGCGAAGAGGGGCGGAAGTTTCTCGCCGAAGCGCTCACCGCGATGGGCTGCGCGGACCGGATCGGGCAGATCGTCAGCGTGCCGGACTTGATCGACTTCGACGAGGGTCGGATCGAGTAAGCGAGAACCGCGCTTGAGGAACCGCGCCCCGGCCGGTTCTACATAGCCTGAATCCAAGCCATGTCCGAAGCCGCCGAAAAAACCGCCCGTCCGCATTTGCTCGGGCTCACTCGCTCCGAACTCGCGGAGCGCGCGGTCGAGTGGGGCTTCGCGCGCGTGCATGCGGCGTCGCTTTGGAACGAGCTTTACCTGCAAGGGCGGCGCGCGCCCTCGGAGTTTGTTCCGCACGACCAGATGCCGGCGCGTTTTCTCGATCGCGTGTTCGCGGAGTGCGATTTCGATTTCCCGGTCGTGGCGCGCGAGACGCATTCGGCGGACGGGTTCACCCGGAAATATCTGCTCGGGCTCAAGGACGCGCACCGGATCGAGACGGTGTTGATGCGCTACAGCGGGCGCACGACGGCCTGCGTGAGCTCGCAGGTGGGCTGCGCGATGGGCTGCGTGTTTTGCGCGACGGGACAGATGGGCTACACGCGCCACCTCACGGCGGCGGAGATCGTGGCGCAGGCGCTGCACGTGGATCGCGTGCTGCGCGCGACGGCGGAGTCGGATCCGCAGGCGGGCGGCGCCACGCCCGCGCTGGCGGAGCCGGACCATGCCTCGCCGCACCATCGGCACGAGCGGCTGCGCAACATCGTGTTCATGGGCATGGGCGAGCCGCTGCACAATTACGACGCGGTGATGCAGGCGATAGACATCCTGCGCGATTCGGCGGGGCTGGCGCTCGGCGCGCAAAAAATCTCGGTCTCGACCGTGGGCGTGGCGCCGGGCATCCGGAGGCTCGCCGCGGAGCGACGGCCGGTGCATCTGGCGGTCTCGCTGCACGGGGCGACGCAGGAGGAGCGCGCGGCGCTCGTGCCGGCGGCGCGGAAGTGGAAACTCGACGAGCTGATGGACGCGTGCCGCGAATACACGGCGACGCTCGGGCGGCGGATCTTCTTCGAGTGGACTTTGATCGAAGGGAAAAACGACGGCGCGGAGCACGCGCATGCGGTCGGGGCGCTGCTCAAGGGCATCCCGGCGCAGGTGAACCTGATTCCGTTGAACCCGACGGTCGGCTACGACGGCCAGCCGACGCGGCCGGCCGGGGCGCGCGGTTTTCAGGACGTGTTGGCCACCTATGGCATACCTTGCACGGTGCGCCAGCGGCGCGGCATCGACATCGCGGCGGGCTGCGGGCAGCTGGCGGTGGCGGAGCGGTGAGAAAACGGCGGCCACGGAGGCCCGCCCTCCATTCAAAAGGAAGATGTCACGACTGCGGAGTCGGCGCGCGCAGCTCGGCGGGGCCGATGCCTTCGCGGACTTTTATCGTGGCGAGGACGCGGGGGACGTAGAAACGCGTCACGACGGGGAGATGGCGGGCGATGGAAGCGAAGTCGGCGGCGTCGCGGCGCTGGAGTTCGCGGGCGACGCGGCTCTCGCCGGCGTTGTAGGCGGCGAGGGCGAGGGGCCAGTCGCCGAAGCGCTCGTGGAGGTAGCGGAGGTAGGATGCCGCCGCCCGGGCGCTGCGCACCGGTTGGACGCGTTCCTCGGGCCGCAGGCCGAGCCCGCGGGCGGTGTCGGGCATGAGCTGAAAAAGGCCGCGTTCGCCGGAAGTGCCGCGGGCGCGGGGGTCGAAGGCGCTTTCGGTCTCGGCGATCCAGACCAGTTCGGGCGGGATGCCCTCGGCGACGAAGGCGGCGCGGAGACGGGGAAGATAGTGGTCGGCCCGGCTGGGGCGGGGGCGTTCGGCGACGCGTTCCAGCCAGAGATCGTAATACGGCACGTGGACGCGGGGCGAGGGCCGGGGAGGCGGGGGAACGAACATCGGAGCCGGGCGCCTTCGCGCGGCGTCCGCGGCCTCGGCTTCGTCGAGCCGGTTTTGCAGCCAGGCGGCGTAGTCCTCGGAGCCTGGCCGGGCGCGGAGCGAAGCGACGGCGCGGCGGGCGGCGGGGGCGAATGCGGCGAGTTCGTCGAGATCGTCGGACTGTCCGGCGGAGCAGAGGCGTTGGACGAGGGTGGCGAACTCCTCGGGCGGAAGCAGCTCGTGTTTTTCCTTGGAGGCATCCGGCGCGAGGTTGTCCCAAAGCGATTGGGCGAGGGAGTGGAGTCTGGCTGCGTTGCCGGCGGCGGGCGCCGTGTCCGGAGACGGCAGCGTGGCGGGAGCGGGTTTAGCCGGCAGCGAAAAGGTCACGGCGCAGAGAACGGGGCTCGTGTCCGCCCGAAGCGGCGCCGTCACGGCGGTCAGGACGAGGCACGATAGGATCCCGGCGACCGTCGGATTGGTATCGCGGGAGTTCATGGTGCGGCGTCATTTCTGAACTGGAAGAAGCGACGCGACGGGCGCGGCGCTTGAACTAGATCATGTCGGGGCGACGATATTGCCCGGCCGCGGCCCCGGCCGGAACGGGGCGGGGCTCAGTCATGGGTGTCGGGGATTCCACTCCCGGCGCAAACCGGGGTTGCGGAGCGGCGAAAGGTTCCGCATGGGTTCCCGTTCACCGAATGAACCGCGTCTACATCAAGACCTACGGTTGCCAGATGAACGAGCGCGACAGCGAGGCTGTCGCGGCGATGCTGCGCGGCCGGGGCTATCGTATCGTCCAGAGCGAGGACGACTGCGACATCATGCTTTTGAACACCTGCTCGGTGCGCGACGCGGCCGAGCAAAAGGCCTTGGGCAAGGCGGGTTACGCCGCGCAGCGCAAGAAGCGCAACCCGGACTTCGTGCTCGGTATCCTCGGCTGCATGGCGCAGAATCGCGGCGCGGAGATTTTGGAGCGTTTGCCGGACGTGGACCTCGTTATCGGCACGCAGAAGTTCCACCAGGTGCCGGGTTATCTGGATAACATCCGGGCGGCGCGCGAGGCGGGGCTGCCGGTGGGCAGCAGCATCGTGGACATCGCGGAGGAGGCGGGGTCGCAAAACACGATTCGCGAGCACCTCGAGCCGGAGGTCGACGCGACGCCGCAGATAACGGCCTTTGTTTCGATCCAGCAGGGCTGCAACATGGACTGCGCCTTCTGCATCGTGCCGAAGACGCGGGGCGACGAGCGCTCGCGGCCGATGGAGGACATCGTGGCGGAGTGCCGGGCGCTGGCGGCGCGCGGCGTGCGCGAGATCACGTTGCTCGGGCAGATCGTCACCTCCTACGGGCGGCGCGACTACACCCACACCGACGGCGTCTCGCCCTTCGTGCAGCTGCTCGAGAAGATCCATGAGATCGAGGGCATCGCGCGCATCCGGTTCACCTCGCCGCACCCGCGCGGCTTCAAGCAGGACCTCGTGGACGCCTACGCGCGCCTGCCGAAGCTGTGCCCCTACGTCCACCTGCCGCTGCAGAGCGGGAGCAACCGCATCCTGAAGGCGATGAACCGGCCGTATTCGCGGGAACGTTACAAGGAGATCGTGGACGCGCTGCGCGCCTCGCGGCCGGGCATGTATTTTTCGACGGACGTGATCGTGGGTTTTCCCGGCGAGACCGAGGAGGAGTTTCTCCAGACGAAGGAGCTGTTTGAGGCCTGCGACTACGACATGGCCTACATCTTCAAGTATTCGATCCGCACGGGCACGCCGGCGGCGGAGCTGGGCGACCAGATTCCCGACGAGGTGAAGGAGCGCCGCAACCAGGAGCTGCTCGAGGTGCTGAAGCGCAATTCGGAGCGCCGCACGGCGACGCTGGTCGGCACCGTCGAGGAAGTCCTTGTCGACGGGCCGGACAAGACCGGCGAGCGTTTCACGGGCCGCACGCCGGGCAACCGGGTGTGCGTGTTCGACGCGAATCCGCGGCTCGTCGGGCAGATCGTGCCGTTGAAGATCACGCGGGCGAGCGTGAGCACGCTGTATGGGGAGCTGGTCCTGGCGGGGGCGTAATCGAGGAAATCTTTCTCTTTTTCTTAATCTTTCTCTGTCTCCCCGTCCTTGTTTCCCGTTTTTTCCGCGATGCGCCGCTCCTTTGATCACGAAAAGCTCAAGGCTTACAACGAGGCGGTGGCATTTGTCGGGTGGGCGGGGCCTTTGTTGGATGAGTTGCCGGCGAAGCTGGCGGCTCGAGATCAGCTTGATCGCGCGTCCACCAGCATCGTGTTGAACATAGCCGAGGGTAACGGGAAGCGTTCGCATCCCGAGCGATGCCGCTTCTTTGACATCGCGCGCGGATCCACGGTCGAGTGCGCGGCCTGCCTGGATGTCCTGGTTGCCCGGAGAAAATTGGCCGCGGAAAAGGCCGAAGAAGGAAAGGGCAAGCTGGTCGAGGTCGTATCAATGATCGCCGGTTTAATCGCTCGGTTCTCGCCGGAAGGGGAGAAAGAGTAAGAGAAAGAATTTTAGAGAAAGATTTTTCCCATGTCCCTCTTCCTCGCCATCCTCCTGGTCGGCATCGCGTTTTTTGTCCTGGGCCTCGCGCTCATCGCCGACACCACGGTCGTGCGCTCGTCGCTGAAGGCCTTCCCGCGGTCGCAGGCGGCCGCCTACGTGCTCTTCGGCGGGGCTGCGGCCTGGTTTTTGTGCCGCGTGTCGGTGCTGTCGGAGGCGGATTTCGGCGAGTATCGCAACATCCTCTTCGTCGGCTTCGCGCTCGTGGCGGTGCTGTCGTTTTTCTATGTCGCCGAGTTTCTCGCGGTGCGCGGGCTGGCGGCGCTGATCCTTCTGTCGGCCGGGCCGTTGCTTTTCGCGGGCTACGGCAGCTATGGCATCGCGCTGGTCTACAAGGTCGCGGTCTACCTCGCGCTGAGCGCGGCGCTTTGGCTGGGGGCCCAGCCCTGGCGGATGCGCGACGCGATCGCCTGGCTGCAACGCGTGCCGGGCCGGGCGCGGTTCGTGGGCGCGGGCTTCGCGATCGCCGGCGCGGTCGTGGGCGGCACGGCGTTTTTGCTCTGAGCGGCTTCACCTTCGGTTTCGATCTCGACTTTCTTTCTCGTATGTCCGCCGGCACGTCCTCGACACCCGTTTTGCTTGTTCTCGCCGGCCCGGCCGGGTCGGGAAAAACCACGCTTTGCGAGCGCATGGTGGCGGAGGTGCCGGGCTTCACTCGCGTGATCACGAGCACCACGCGAGATCCGCGGCCGGGCGAGGTGAACGGCGTGCATTATCACTTTTTCACGCCGGAGCAGTTCGACCGGAAGGTCGCGGAGGGGGCGTTTCTCGAGTGGGCCTGGGTCCACAAAAAGAACCGCTACGGCACGCTCGCTTCGTCGGTGCTCGAGCCGTTGGCGGCGGGCCGGAGCCTGATCATGAACGTCGATGTGCAGGGGGTGGATAACTTCCGTCGCGCGGCGGCGGAGAACCCCGTGCTGGCGCGGCATTTCACCGACGTGTTTATCGACGTGCCGATCCCCGAGCTGCGCACGCGGCTGGGCGGGCGCGGAGAGAGCGAGGCGGAGATCGCGCACCGGATGCAGACGGCCGAGATTGAGCTGCGCGAAAAACACACCTTCAGCCACGTGATCGTGAGCCGGGACAAGGAGCACGACTTCGCGGCGCTGCTCGCGGTTTACGAGCAGGCCAAGGCGAAGGTCGCGGCTGGGCGGGGCTGAGCCGGTGGAACCGCGGCACGGGGCCCCGTCCGGGCTCGGCTCCGGAGGGCGGTTTTCGCCGACGGGATGGTCGACGATGCCGCCACGCGATCAGCGGAGATTGGGGCTGTCCGCGAGGTAGAGCAGATCGCGGATCCTCATCTGATCCGAGTAGTCGACGGTGACGGCGGTGGTCAGCGCACGGAGGGTGTTGGCGAACTCCCGCAGGCGCGCGGCGAGCGTGAGGACGGTGGGATCGTTGGGCAGGAGGTGCCGGGGGGGCAGAGAAGCGCCGATGCGGTCGAGCGAGGCGGCGGTGTTTTCGAGCAGGACGGGATTCGTTTTCACGAGCTCGAAAAGCTCGCGGCGGTCTTGGGTGGCGACGCCGTCGGTGCGGGAAAGGGTGTCGAGGATGCGGCGCGGGGAGGTGGTGAGCTCGTCGGGGCTGAAACGGGTCTCGGTGACCGTCCTGTTGTTCTGGGAGACGACGGGTGGGCGGTTGACGATTATGCCATCGTAGACGACGGGCAGCTGAGGGGTGATTGCCGTCGTGCTGCTCGCGGTGGTGGTGGTGCGGTAGCGCACCGGCACCTTCACGGTGACCGTTTCGTCGAGCACGCGGCGGAGCTCGGAGCCGGCCTGGGCGGGGGTGAGGAGGCCGGCGAAGAGGCCGAGGTTGATGGGCTGGGGGCTGCGGAGGAAAATCGCGCGCTGGCGGGCGGCGTCGATCGCCGGTTGCTCGTCGCGGAGGCGGGCGAGATCGAAGCGGTTCCAGGCGACGGTGGAGACGGGGGCTTCCGCGTCGATGAGCACGACGAGGCCCTCCGGGCGGGCTTCCCAGATGCCGGCGAAATCGACTTCGCGGCCGTTGGCGCCGGCGAGCCGGATCGAGCCGGGCGGGGCGGAAACGGGAGTGGCCGTCATGGTGCTGGCGGCGACGGGCGCGGGCGGAGTCTCGGCGGAGGAGGCGGAGGAGGCGTTGGCGGTTTCTTCGGCGCTATAGCCGAGATTGCCGGCGAGGGCCGCCAAGCCGAGGAGGGCCAGGCGTGGGTGCGGGATCTTCATGGGGGCGAGCCCGGTGGGACACGGGAGCGGGCGCGGTGTTTCGTTTTGGGGGAAACAGCCCGGCCGCCGGTCGGGCCTACACGTTCGGAGCCGCGACGGGCGGAGCTCGGGGTGGCTACGGCCGGTCAGGTGGCGGCGGAGCGGGTGAGGTGGTCGAGGCGGGCGAGAATTTCGGGGGTGAGCTTGGGCAACATCTCCAAGGCGCCGAGGTTTTCGGCGAGCTGGGCGGGCTTGGAGGCGCCGAGGATGACGGTGCTGACGCGCGGATTGGCGAGGCACCAGGCGACGCCGAGGCGGGGCAGGGTGGTGTCGAGCTCGCGGGCGAGCTCGGCGACGGCCGGGACGAGCGCGAGTTTGGCCTTTTGGGCGTCGGTCACGCGGTCGCGCAGCCACTCCA
>CAMLNJ010000089.1 GCA_946481225.1 uncultured Verrucomicrobiota bacterium
GCCTTCAGCGTGTTTTGCATGAGCATGCAGACGGTCATGGGGCCGACGCCGCCGGGGACGGGCGTGATCTTGGCGGCGACGGGGGAGACGCCGGCGAAGTCGACGTCCCCGACGAGCTTGTATCCGGTTTTCTTGGACGCGTCGGCGACGCGGTTGATGCCGACGTCGATGACGACGGCGCCGGGCTTGACCATGTCGGCCTTCACGAACTCGGCCTTGCCGATGGCGGCGATGAGGACGTCGGCGAGGCGGGTGAGGGCGGCGACGTCCTTGGTGCCGGAGTGGCAGATGGTGACGGTGCCGTTGGCGCCGGCCTTTTTCTGGAGGGCGAGGAGGGCGACGGGCTTTCCGACGATGAGGGAGCGTCCGAGGACGACGACGTGCTTGCCCTTCAGGTCGGTGCCGGAGCGGGCGAGCAGCTCCATGACGCCGGCGGGGGTGCAGGCGACGAAGCCGGTGTCGTCCTCCTGGGCGATCTTGCCGAGGTTGAGGGTATGGAAGCCGTCGACGTCCTTGTGCGCGGCGATGCGGCGGAAGACGGCGAGCTCGTCGAGGGGCTTGGGCAGGGGGGACTGGACGAGGATGCCGTCGACGGTCGGGTCGGCGTTGAGGTCGTCGATGAGTTTTTCGAGCTCGGCCTGGGAGATGGTGACGGGGGGCAGGATGACGCGGCTCTCGATGCCGATCTCGGCGGCGGTCTTCTCCTTTTTCTTCACGTAGGAGACGGATGCGGGGTCTTCACCGACGCGGACGAGGGCGAGGCAGGGTTTGCGGCCGGGGAGGGCGGCGACCTGAGTCTTGAGTTCGGCGATGATGGAAGCGGCGATGGCGTTGCCGTCGATGAGCTGCATGGTGTGAAACTTAGGAGGGAAAGGGGTGGGAAGGGGAAGGGGAAATAAAAAACCCGGCTCGGGGACGAGCCGGGTCGGAGGGGCGGGGGCGCCCCCGTCGTGGTCGTGCGCTGGCTTATTGGAGCTTCAACGACTCGACGTGGATGACGAGGTCGTTGCCGAGGGTCTCGGCGGTGCCGAGGATGGCGACGGGGCGTCCGACGAAGGCGTCGATCTGCTCGGTAAGGAGGAGCTTCGAGATATCGAGGTAGGCGATGCGGGTGCCGCCGTCGTCGTTGATCTGGAAGTCCCATGGACGGCGGGGGCGGAGGGGATTGCGGCTGGAGGCGACGACGCCGAAGAAGCTGCGGGCGAGGCGGGGTTCGCCGGCTTCGAGGCCCTGGCCGGGGGCGACGGGGCGGCTGGCGGGGATGTCTTGGCGAAGCGTGCCCTGGAGGTCGTCCATCAGCGGCGGGGGCGTGGCGGCGGGGGTGGCGGTCGAGGCGGCGGCGGGCGCGACCGGGGCGGCGGCGGGGATGCGGACGTAGGCGATGATGGCCTTGTTGAGGGAGAATTTATTGAACTTGCCGGCGACGTCGGAGAACTCGGCGGGGTCGGCGTCGCCCGCGAGGCCGATGACGGGGGCGTTGGCCTTGGGCTGCGAGTAGTAGGCGGCGCCGGGGCGGACCTCGAAGTTCTTCAGGGTGTCCTTGTCGGTCACGTAGACGGTGTGGGGGCCGGCGAGCTCGACGGCGGCCCAGCCGGAGGGGGCGGTGCCGGCGGCGATCTTGGTGCCGGCCTTGGCGGTGCCGAGGATGGGCGCGGAGGCGTCGGGCGAGGCGTAGGCGGGGAGCGGGGCCTCGAGGGTGGCGGCGCGCGCGGCCGGGATGACGAAGGCGGCGAGGAGGAGGGCGAGGGCTTGGAGGACGTGGCGCTTCATGGCGTGGTTCGGAAAAAGATGAGGGGCGAACGGACGGGCGGCAAAGTCGCGGGCTTTATTCGGAGGGTTTGGGCGCGCGGGGCGCTTTGGCGAGGCCTTTGGCGGAGGGGGTGCGGCGGGGGGCGCGTTTCACATGTTCTTGGGGAACGGCGGGCGGCTGGGCGAAAAGCGATTCGATCTCGGCGGGGGACAATTGTTTCCCGGAGCGGGCGGAAATCCCGCGGAGGGAGAAGGCGCCGATCTGGTAGCGCTTGAGGCGTTTCACGGGATAGCCGAGGCCGAGGAAGAGCTGGCGGATCTCGCGTTTCTTGCCGTGGTGCATGTGCACGTCGAGCGAGCTGGCGAGGCCGCCGGGGCCGGGGTTGATGAGGTTGGCGTATTCGACCTTCAGGCGCTCGCCGTCGGCGATGATGCCGTTGAGGAGGCGGTGGATTTTTTCGCGCGGGAAGCCCCTTTCCAGGACGACGAGGTAGCGTTTGGTGACTTCGTTGCTCGGGTGGGTGAGGCGTTGGGCGAGGTCGCCGTCGGTGGTGAGGATGACGAGGCCCTCGGAGTCCTTGTCGAGGCGGCCGGCGCAGAAGAAGCGGTGCTTGGCGAGCTTGGGCGGAAGGAGGGCGAAGACGGTCTCGGGATTGTGCGGGTCGTCGTTGGAGCAGATGAGACCGCGGGGCTTGTGCACGGCGACGGTGATCTTGGGCTGCACGGCGGCGCCGCGGACCTGGCGGCCGTCGACGACGACTTTGTCGGAGGCGGGATCGATCTTTTGGCCGAGCTCGGCGGGGCGGCCGTTTACCCAGACTTCGCTTTGCGCGATGAGCTGCTCGGCGGCCCGGCGGGAGCAGATGCCGGCGTCGGCGAGGAACTTTTGCAGGCGAACGGTGGTGTCGGGCATGGGCGGAGGAGTTGGCGCGATGCGGGGCGTTGACGCAAGCGCGGCGAGGGGCGGGGGAGAGAGGGGAAAAGTAAGGGCTTGCGCGGGCCGGGCGCGGGCGCGACTTATTGACCTTTATGTCCGCTCCCGTCGCCTCCTCCCAATACTCGAAGGAGAACCCGTTCCCGGCCCGCATCACCGAGAATCGCCTCCTCAACAAGCCCGGCTCCGCCAAGGAAACCCGCCACTTTGTCGTGTCGCTGAAGGGCAGCGACCTTTCCTACAAGGCCGGCGATTCGCTGGGCGTGTTCCCGACCAACCGTGCTTCCGAAGTCGGCGAGATCATCGACCGTCTTCACGCGACCGGCGACGAGCTCGTCTCGCCCGCGATGCTGAAGCTGCCCGCGCCGATCACCCTGCGCGACGCCCTCAGCCATCGCCTCGCCCTCGGCGGTCCGACCGCGAAGATCGTCGCCACGCTTTTCAACAAGGCCACCGACGTCGGCGAGAAGGCCAGGCTCGAGTCCCTCCTCAAGCCCGAGAACAAGGAGCAGCTCGCCGGTTTCCTCGACGAGCGCGAATACGTCGACCTGCTCGCCGAGTTTCCTTCCGCCCGCCTCACCCCGCAGGAGTTCGTCGATCACCAGCGCAAGCTGATGCCGCGTCTCTACTCGATCGCGTCCTCCTCGAAACCCTACCCGAACGAGATCCACCTCACGGTCGCGGTCGTGCGTTACACCACCAACCACCGCGAGCGCCATGGCGTGTGCTCCACTTTTTTGGCGGACCGCGCTGTCGTGGGCGAGACGCCGACGCCCGTCTTTGTTTCCAACTCGCACTTCGGCCCGCCCGAGAATGGCGCCGTCGACTGCATCATGGTCGGCCCCGGCACCGGCATCGCGCCCTTCCGCGCCTTTGTGCAGGATCGCGTGGCCTCCGGCGCCACCGGTCGCAACTGGCTCTTCTTCGGCGACCAAAAGCACGCCACCGATTTCCTCTACCAGGAGGAATGGGAGAAGTATCTCGCCGACGGCAAACTCACCCGCCTCGACCTCGCCTGGTCCCGCGACCAAGGCGTGAAGGTCTACGTGCAGGACAAGATGCGCGCCAATGCCGCCGAGCTCTGGTCCTGGATCAAGGGCGGCGCATCCTTCTTCGTGTGCGGCGACGCCAAGCGCATGGCCAAGGACGTGGACCAAGCCCTCCACGACATCATCGCCGAACAGGGCGGCATGCCGATCGAGCAGGCGCAGGAATACGTGAAGCAGATGAAGAAAGATAAGCGCTACCAGCGCGACGTGTATTGATCCGCCTCCGCCTCTCCGCTCCTCGCCCCCTGCTCCTCGCTCAATCATGACCTTTACCAACAGAACCGCCCTAGTCACCGGCGCCGGCCGCGGCATCGGCAAAGCCATCGCCGAGACGCTCGCCGCCAAGGGTGTCACTGTCATCTGCGTCTCCAAGTCCGCCGCTTCCTGTGGCGCCGTCGCCGACGCCATCGTCGCCGCGGGCGGCAAGGCCAAGGCCCTCGCGGTCGACGTCGCCGACGGCGCGGCCGTCACCGCCGCCTCCGAGGCCCTCCTCAAGGAATTCGGCAAGATCGACATCCTCGTGAACAACGCCGGCATCACCCGCGACGGACTCCTCGCCCGCATGAGCGACGCCGACTGGAACGACGTTCTCCAGACCAACCTCACGAGCTGCTTCTATTGGACCAAGGCCATCGGCTGGCCCATGTGCCGCGCCCGCTTCGGGCGAATCGTCAACATCTCCTCCGTCACCGGTATCATGGGCAACGCCGGCCAGGCCAACTACGCCGCCGCCAAGGCCGGCATGATCGGCTTCACCAAGGCCACCGCCAAGGAATTCGCCAAACGCGGCGTGACCGTGAACGTCGTCGCCCCCGGGTTCATCAAGACGGACATGACCGCCGAGCTGTCCGAGGAGGTTCAGAAAGGCGCCACCGCGCTTATTCCGATGCAACGGTTTGGCGAAGCCGCCGAGATCGCGCACGCGGTCGCTTTTCTTGCGTCGGACGAGGCCAGCTATGTCACCGGGCAGGTTTTTGCCGTTGACGGTGGCATGGCGATGTGAGCCCTTCTTTTATCTAATTTTTCCATCAACATGGCTGACCAAAAAACCATCGAACAGCGCGTCAAAGAGATCATCGTGAATCAGCTCAACGTGAACGAAGAGCAGATCACGCCCACCGCGTCCTTCTTGGACGACCTTGGCGCCGACTCCCTCGACACCGTCGAGCTGATCATGGCTTTCGAGGAAGAGTTCAAGGACGAGATCAAGGGCGAGATCCCCGAGGCCGACGCCGAGAAGCTCAAGACGGTCGGCCAGGTCGTCGACTACATCAAGGGCAAGTCCGGCGCCGCCTGAGGCTCCGCTCTTTTTCCCGGCTACGTTCGCAAATTTTCGCGCCCGCTCCTCCATGGAGCGGGCGCTTTTGTTGGTATGACGACGGGCGGGCCATGGCCGCGAAGTCCGATTTGGTCAAAGCCCGGCAGCGTAGAGTCGGCGGTCGTGCGGCGAAGATTGGATAGCCTTATCTCAGGAGGTCTGCGCGTGGACGCGGCGCGAGCCGCGTCTGGGGGCGCCGCGAGGCGTGCCGATCCGCGTGCAGTTTCGAGGCCTGTAGGCTGACAAGACCGGTCGCGTAGCGAGCCGGAACAGTCAGCGAGGGCGTAGTAGCGATGGAGGCCGGGAAAGCCGGTTGGAGCTGAGGTCCGAACGGTGCGTCCAAGCGGACACGAGCGAGCGGCGGGTGAGGAAACCGAACGTTGCCGTGACGACGAGAGGACAGCCCGAACTCAGCGGACGCGGGGTCATCCCTGCAGGAGGCGAACGGTGAAGCCGCGTCGCCCTCGCCGGGGAGCGTTTGGTCGGAACGCGCGAGCGAGCGGCGGGAAGGCCCGGTCCAGAACGACAGATTTATGGAGCGGCTGGCGGATCCCGCCAACCTGAACGCCGCGTGGAAACGCGTGCGGAAAAACGGCGGCGCCCCGGGCGTCGACGGCATAGCCGTCGCGGCCTGGCCCCAAGTCTTGCAGCTCACCATCGACCCGACCTTCCACGCGCACAGCCACGGCTTTCGCCCCGGGCCGAAGCACGCGCACTAGGCCGTGGCCTCCGCGCAGGCGCATGTCCGCGAGGGTTGCGGACCGGGTGGTGGGCGCCGGATGCCAGTAGCCGGATGCGGACTCGCATGTCCGGGGGGGCACAGGGACAGCCCGCGAGGGCCTATCCACGTGAGTTTCCGTGATCCGCCTCTTTTCGTCCCCGCGCTCAAGTCCCGGCGCCAATGTTCGTAATACGAACATTGCGCTGGGTCGCCGGGTCCGCGGCGCGGGCGGAGCGGGCGAGTAGAATCAGCGTCTGGAGCGCGCGCTCCGCGTCGGGCATGGCGGAGCCTTTGTCGAAGAACTCCCCGATGCGCGCGCGATGAACCCCGAGTTCGCGGGCGAGCGTGGCGCGTGCGCCGCGCCGGCCGAGCTGAGGTTTTGTCATCGCGACCACGGCGTTCCAAAGCGGCGTCTCCGACCCCGGCCGCAACGTCACCCCGCGCTTGGCCCGCTGCCGTTTCGCGTCGGCGCGCTTCTTGGCCTCGCGGACCAGTTCCCTCGACAGCTCCTCCAACGCATCAGCGAACGCGAACAGGGGGGCGAGTTGTGGATGAACCGGTTGGGACATGCGCAATGTTCGTATTACGAACATTGCGCGACGGGAAGCGCAGATACCCGGACGCCCCGATTTCACTCGTGTTCACGAGGTGTTGTTGCGAACGCCCCGTCCTGAATGTTTGTAATACGAACATTGAATGTCGCGTAAGCCGGCCATTGGGATGGTGGCGGGCGGACCGCGGGACTAGGGGGGCGGGAAGTGGCGCGCCATGGAACGGCGCAAACCGCGGAGGGCGAGCGCCGAGGCGCCGAAGAGCGCGCAGTAGTAGGCCGCCAGCGCCGCCAGCTTTCCGGGCGTGAGGTTGTCGCTCATGTCGCCGAGCAGGATGGTGACGATCGCTCGCGCCGTGTGCAGCGCCGCGCTCAGTCCGAACATCAGCGAGAAGGGCACGCCGACCACGGGCATAAGGTAGAGCTGCACCGTGTAGGGCATGCCCGGCATCAGGCAGCAAAGCAGCGTGGCATCGCGGTGCCCGGCGCCGAGCAGGCGCTTCCGCCACGGCTCCAGGCGGACGAAGAAGCGGGCGGGCAGCAGGCGGGTCAGCGCCCAGCCGAGCACGTGATGGAGCACGCTCGTGATCGCGACCACCAGCATGCCGCCCGCGAAATCGAAGCGCACTCCGGCCACGAGGTGCAGCCAGCTTACGGGGAAGCCGACGAGAGGCAGCAGGGTGATCGCCGCGATTACCGCGATGCCGGGCAACCGATGGGCTCGCGCGTGTAGGTCCGCGACATCGATTCGGCCCCAAAGGACCGAGAGCGCGATCACCCCCGCCACCGCGAACAGCGCGCGGAACAACAAACGCCGGGTGACGTTCACCGGCCCCACGCGAAACAGCACGGGATAGGGAGGATCGAGTGGCGCGGGCGCGGACATGGGGTTCGAGTTTCGCGACGAGCGACGGTTGGCCCGTCGCATGGGAGCGGCCGGCGGGCCGCGCATCCCGGAGAATGCGAAGCGGCGGCGCATCGACCCTACGACGCATCGGCGTGTTGGCAAAAGCGGGAGCTCGATTCGTTCGCGTGCGGCTTCCTCGCGCTCGGTCACGCCGGTTCCGAAACGGTGTCGGCGAGAGCCGGGGGGCTGGCGAGCCAATGTTCGTATTACGAACATTGGCTCGCGGGGGGCGTAAATCGGGGACGTGGGCGGAGAATGCCGGGGGCGATGCGGGCGGCCGGGGTGGTGGCCTCGGGTTGTATCGGCTAGCGGGCGAACTCCACCTTCACCGGGGCGCGCTCGAAGTCGGCGGCGGCGAGGAGGGGCTCGGGGCGCAGCTTGCGCAGGCGGGCGACGAAGCGGTCGGGGACGATCTCGAGGCGCGTCGCGTAGTGGGTGGCGATGTCGTTGTAGTAGGTTCGCGCGAGCGCGACGCGTTGCTCGGTCTCGACGAGTTCGCGATGCAAGGCGGCGAAACCCGAATCCGCCGTGAGTGTCGGGTGGCGTTCGACGACGGCGCGCAGAAGCGGCGCAACGCCTCCGGGGTCGGGGCCGGCGAGGCCGGGTCGCGTGGCCTGCGCTTGGGCTCGCAAGGCAGCGAGCGCGGTCTGCGTGCTTTGCTCGTGACCGGCGAGCGCCTCGATGGTTTTGACGATGGCGGGGATGAGGTCGTGGCGGCGCTTCAGCTGCACATCGATCAGCGACCAGGCCTGGCGCACGCGTTCGCGCAGGCCGACGAGGCTGTCGTGCACCATCCACACCCAGCCGAGGCCCCAGAGCGTGAGCCAGCCGAAGGCGGTGATGAGACAAGGGGCGACGACGCCGGGGATCGGCGCGGTTTCCGGGCCCGGGGGAGGGTGTGCGCCTTGGGCGAAGACGAAGCCGGCGGGCAGCGCGAGCAGACCGAGAAACCACGTGGCCCAGGAGCCGAGGGCGAAGCCGCGCTTGATGGCGTCTTCGCCGCGGCAGGAGAGGATGAACTCGGAGTCGCGCGCGACGGTGATCTCGGGTGCGACGATGTCGGCGCGCTCGCGAGCGGTGCCGAGCACGTAGAGCCGCGCGTGCAGCGGGATGCCGAGTTCGGTGAAGCGGCGTTCGCCGGTGGAGCCGTTGACCCAGGCCTCGGGCGCCTTGCCATGGTAAAGCGGATGGCCGCGGGAGACGGTTTCGGAGAAGAGCGGGAGCGGCTCGATGGTCGCTCCTTCAGGGCGAACAAGGAGCGCGCCGGTGTCGTCGCGGAGGTAGAAGTCTTGCATCTCGCCGCCGCTGGCGACGGTTTCCCAGCCGGTGGTGGTGACGGTGCGGGTGCGGCGATTGCCCTTGGAATCGGTGTAGTGCTCGGTGCGCGTGCGGCGCCAGTGTTCCTCGGCGCTCCACTCGTAGTGGACGCAGGCGGTTTCGGCGAGGTGGCTGGTGAGCGGGGCTTCGCTTTCGGCCGTGCCCTCGAGCTCGACGAGGCCGATGAAGACGCCGTGGACCTTGGAGGTCGGAAGGTCGTGCAGCAGACGGTGGCGGCGGCGCTGGCGCAGGCTGAACCAGAGGCAGAGAAGCGAGACGAGTCCGCCGATGATGGGGCCGGCGGGGTGGAGGTCGTTCACGCGCGGATGAATGCGAGAACGATGCGGGTTGGTCGAGGCGGAAGCGGGACCCGACGCCGGCTTCCAGCCGGCGCTACTTTACGCGGCGAGGCCGGCGGCGAGGGCGAGGGCGCTGCGGGCGCGATTCAGGATGTAGAGGTGGTATCCCGGCGCGCCGTGCGCGAGGAGGTCGCGGATCTGGTCGAGCGCCCAGTCGACGCCGAT
>CAMLNJ010000090.1 GCA_946481225.1 uncultured Verrucomicrobiota bacterium
CACCCGATCCGCCTCCACGCCGGAGCCGACGGTCGCCGGCCCGGCGCCGACCCCGCCGGCGGGGGGCGCGAAACAGCCCGCGCCGGAGGCCGGCGGCAAGGCTCCGAGCCCCGCGCCTGCGGCGGGCAACGCGAGCCCGGCCGAGCCGCAGGGGAAACCGCCGGAAAATCCTCCGGCCTTTCCGCCGTCGATCCCTCCCTCCACCGCCGGCACCACGCCGCCGCCGGCCGTCGCTCCCGCGGCTCCGGTCCCGGGCGTCGCCACGACTCCGGCTCCCGCGACCCCTGCCCCCGCGGGAACGGGGACCCAGGCCGCCCTGCCGGTCGCGGCGCCCCAGGCGAGCCCTCGCTTCGTGCGCTACGCGGAGTCGATCCGCGTGAGCGGCGTCTTCCAGGGCAGCCCGGCGCGGGCGCTCATCGACGGGCGCCTCGTGCGCCAGGGCGAGCTGGTCGAGCCGATGCTCGGCATCAAGTTCGCCGACATCGACGTCGAGGCAAAGCAGATCATCCTCGAGGACGCCGCCGGCGCGCGGGTGAGGGTGAAGTATCTGTGATGTGGATACGTCGCCGGGCGGTCCGGCGGCGTGTAAACCTGGAACCGGCGATAGCCGCGACTCATCTCGAGCAACCTGCTGAACATCTGCCGATCTCGTCGGCCGCTTGACGCACCTTCCAGGTGCGCCTTCGGACCGCCTCGATCACCATCTGCCTTAGCATCTTTGCCCGATCTTTCGTCGGGGCTATCGCCGGATCCAGGGTCACCAGTTTTCCACCGGGCCCTTCGGCACGGGGATGGATTCGCGGGCGAAAACGGGGTCGTCGGGATCGCGCATAAAGGACGCGACCATCGGATCGGGCCGATACTTCGGCAGCAACTCGCCGTCCTCGCCGCAAAAGCGCGCGCGCCAGGCGACGTAGTCGGCGAGCGCCTTCTCGAAGTCCGCCGCCGAGGCGATGCCGAGGATGGCCTGCTTGAAGGGCTTCGAGGGGCCGAAGCGCCGCGCATACCAAGGCGCCACGCGGCGGAAGAGCCGCGCGCCATGGGCCTCGCCGTAAAACTCGACGTAGCGGGCGAAGTGGCGGCGCAGCACGCGGACGCGTTCCTCGAAGCTCGGCTCGGGCAGGAGCTCGCCCGTGCGCAGCAGATGGTCGGTGCGCTTGAAGATCCACGGGTCGTAGAAGGCGCCGCGGCCTATGCTCACGCCGGCGCAGCCGGTCTCGGCGATCATGTGGCGCGCGGCCTCGGGCGTGGTGACGTCGCCGTTGCCGATGACGGGGATGGATCTCACCGCCTGGGCGACCGCGCGGATGCCGGCGAGGTTGACCTGCCCGGAAAAGCCCTGCGCGCGGGTGCGGCCGTGAACGAAGACGGCCGCCACTCCCGCGTCCTCGAGCACGCGCGCGAGGTCGGGCGCGGTGAGGTTTTGCTCGTCCCAGCCGAGGCGCATCTTGGCGGTCACGGGGATCTTCACGGCCGCGATCATGCCGCGCACGAGGGCGGCGGTCTTGTCCAGCTCGGTCATCATCGCGGAGCCGCCGCCGATCTTCACCACTTTCTTCACGGGGCAGCCCATGTTGATGTCGACGGCGTCGGCGCCGAGCTCCTGGCAGATGACGGCGGCGTCGCGCATCTCCTCCGGCACGGCGCCGAAGAGCTGCACGGCCCAGGGCCGGTCGCCGGGGGCGGTGGCGACGAGCTTGAGCGCGGTCGGGTTGCGCTCGATGAGGGAGCGGGCGTTGACGAGGTCGGTGGTGGCGAAGCCGAGGCCGCCCAGCTCGCGCACGGTGAGGCGCATGGGCAGGTTCGTGTATCCGGCGAGCGGAGACAGGAACAGGTTCGAGGAGAGGGTGAGCGGGCCGAGGCGCATGCGGGCGGGGAGCAGGCAAGGCCGCGCGGGGGCGCGCGGCAAGCGTCGGCGCTCCGATGCCCCGGCAAATGGCGAACGACCGGGCGGGCGAGCGGCCCGATTTGCGTCCCGCCGCGAAATATCCAGCCTGTGGGCATGAAGCTCCGCCGCCATCGCAGTCTCCTGGCCGTGTTGCTCGCGCTTTCGCTGACGGGTGCGCAGTGGCTGCTCGGCCGCGCCCCGGGACCGGGTTCGCTCTGCGGCGCAAGCGGTTGCCCGGCGCCGGCCTCCGCCCGCTGAAAAACAGAGCGTGAGGAGATCGCCAAAACGGGGACCGGCCGAGCTTCGGGGTTGCATGCCGCGAACGAAGCCGGGATGGATGCGCGCATGATCCGGCGCAACCTGCTCGCGGTCGCCTTGATGATCTTCGGCTGTCTGCAAATGGCGGGCTACCTCGCGGACGCGCCGGCCCTTCGCGGCATCGGGGCGGCGAGCGCCGCGGCCCCGTTTCCCAAGGTGTTCTCCGACGTCGGCGGCCATGAGACCTTTGCGGCGGATTTTACCCTGCATGGGCTCGACGGGGCGGGGACCCCGTTCTCCTTGGCGATCACGCCGGAGCTCTATTCGCGACTCGAGGGCCCCTATAATCGGCGCAACGTCTATGGCGCGGCGCTCTCCTATGCCCCGCGCCTGCCAAAGCCGCTCTGGGAATCCGTCTGGTGCCACGGGTTTGGAAAAGACGGCCCTCTGCGGCGCGAGTTCGGGCTGCCCTCGGGCGCGCACGCGCTGGAAATCACCATCAAAACCCGCACCGCCGGACGCGACGACTCATGGCTGCTTTCTCCTTCCTGCACGCGGTAAAGCGCTACTCGCCGGGACAGTTCGCCCTGTTTCGCGCGGTTTTCGGGCTTTGGCTCGCTTGGCATTTCGCCGAGCTGGCGCCGTGGGCGCCGGAGTTGTTTTCGGCCGCGGGCACGCTGCCCGATCCGGCGCTCAATCCGGTGCATGGGATCTTGCCCAACCCGCTGGCGTGGATCGGGGCGCCGTGGTTTTCCGTCGCTTGGTGCGTGCTGGGCGCGGGCCTGGCCTTGCTCCTTGCCGCAGGCTGGCGGCGGGTGCCGGTCGCGCTGGCGCTGTGGTTCGTGTGGGCGGCCTTGTTCAACCGCAACGTGCTCATCTCGAACCCCTCCATTCCCTATGTCGGCCTGTTGCTTCTTCTGCTCGCGCTCGTGCCGGATGGCGAGCCGTGGCGCTGGCGGGGGCGGGCGGTGGCGCCGCGCGAGTGGGCGATGCCGGCGGGGGTCTTTCTCGCGGCGTGGGTTCTGATGGCGCTGGGTTACGCGTTCAGCGGCGTGACGAAGCTGCAAAGCCCGAGCTGGGTGGACGGCAGCGCCTTCGCCCATCTGTTGCACAACCCGCTGGCGCGACCCGGCTGGTTCCGGGACGTGGCGCTGGGCCTGCCGTCGTGGGGGCACGCGATCCTGACCTGGGCGGCGCTCGCGGCGGAGCTCGCCTTTCTGCCGCTTTGTTTCACGCGGCGGGGCCGCGCCTGGGCTTGGTGCGGGATGCTCGGCATGCACCTTGGCATCCTGCTCGTGGTGGATTTCGCCGATCTCACGCTCGGCATGCTGATGTTGCACGCTTTCACCTTTGATCCCGACTGGCTTCCCGCGCGGGCGCGTCATGGCCGCCGTCCGGTGCTTTTCTACGACGGCGAATGCGGCCTTTGCAACGCGGTGCTCCGGTTTCTCCTGCGCGAGGACGACGGCGCGGTGTTGCGCTTCTCGCCTTTGCAGGGGCCGGCGGGCCGGCGGACTTTGAAACGTCTCGGCCTGCCGTCCCAGGATTTCGACAGCATTCTCTTTTTGCCCGATCTCGACGGCGACCGGCACCATCTCCGCACGCGCGGCGTCATCGGCGTGTTCGACGCGCTGGGCGGGATATGGCGCCCGCTCGCGTGGGCGGCGTGGCTGGTGCCGGGTCCCTTGCGCGATTCGGTCTACAAGCTGGTGGCGCGGACCCGCTACGCGCTTTTCGGCGCCTATGTGCCGTCCCCGCTGCCGGAGCCGCGGTGGGCGGAGAGGTTTTTGCCCGAAGACTGAGGCTTACAGCCGAGGCCCCTCCCCGGCGCCGTCTCCCTTGGATGAGTTTGTTGGCGTCGATGACGCGAGCGGCGTCGGCGCATCGAGCACGCCGCGCGATTCCGCGCAGGCCCAGCGTTTCGCGCAGCCGATGCAGCTTGGCAGGAGGTGGAGCGGGGAAAGCTTTTCCGCGCCGGGCGCATGCACGTCGCGGAAGGCGAGCATGTCCTCGAAGCGATCCTCGCGCCAGTCGTCGTAGCCGCAGCGCGCGGGATTTTCCCGCGGATTCCGGTAGGTCCCGAAAAGCGCGTCCCAAAGCGGCAGGTCGGCGTAGTTCTGGGTGTGGTGCCGGTATTGGTGATGCACGCGGTGCGACTCCGGTCTCTGGACGACGCGGCCGACCCAGTGCGGCGTGCGGATGTTCCAGTGATAAAAATATTCGGCGACCGCGGTGAGGAAGGTGTAGATCGCGCCGGCCGCGGGCGAACAGCCGAGCAAGGCGTAGACGATCGCGGCGCCGATGAAGGAGTTGATCGTGATCTCGACCGGGTGCTTGTAGAATGAGGTGACGAGCTCGATGCGGGCGGGCGAGTGATGGAGCTGGTGGCAGAGCCGCCAAAGAAACGCCGACTCATGCCGCCAGCGGTGCCACCAGTAATAGACGAAGGTGGAGACGAAATAGGCGACCGCGCCCTGGGCGACCAAGCCGCCGCTCGACTCGCCGAACAGCTCCCGCAGCGAGACAAGCGACGCGGCTTGCAGCCAGCGGTCCCAGCTCACGCCCGCGATCAACACGAGCCCGACCTGGATGACGTTGACGAAAATCACCCGCGGCCACCAGGCGCGCACGCGCGGCAGGGCGTTGGCGGGCCAGAGACGTTCGACGAGAAAAAAGCCCGCGGCGATGGCGACCAGAAGCGGCAGCAACATGCCGGGATACGGTGCGGATTCCGTGCCCGTCGGCGAGCCTGACGACGGAGACCGGCGAAAGGTCCCGGGCGGCGCGGGGGATCAGGCGCGTCCAGGCGCGGCGGCGACGGCGGCAGCCATGCGGCGCAGCGCCTCGTCGAGCGTGGCGCGCGGGCAGCCGAAGTTGAGGCGGACGTGGTGGCCGGGCGTGCCGTTGAAGAAGCGGCCGTCGCTCAGGCCCACGCCGTGCGCCTCGAAGTGGGCGATCGGGTCTTCGAGACCGAGCGCGGACACGTTGAGCCAGGCGAGGTAGGTCGCCTCGAGCGGGGCCTCGATTTTCACGTCCTTGAAGACGCCGGTGCCGAAGGTCGCCTGCAGGTGGGCGGCGTGCGAACGGAGCGTGGCAAGGAGGCCCTGGCGCCAGTCCTCGCTGTCGCGGTAGGCGGCCTCGCAAGCGGAGTATCCGAGGCAGGTGACTTCCGCCACGATTCCGTAGGTGGCGCGGACAAAGCGCGCGCGGACCGCGGCGTCGGGGATGATCGCGAAGGAGGTGCCGAGACCGGGGACGTTGTAGGTCTTGCTCGGGGCCATGAGCGTGACGGTGCGCGCGGCGTGTTCCGGCGCCACGAGCGCGGTGGGCAGATGGGGCAGGGCGGGGTCGAGGATCAGGTCGCAGTGGATCTCGTCGGAGCAGAGGATGAGATCGTGCCGCGCGCAAAACTCCGCGAGTCGCGCGATCTCGTCCCGGCGGAAAACGCGCGCCACGGGATTGTGCGGGTTGCAGAGGAAAAACAGCCTCGTCTTCGGCGTGACCGCGCGCTCCAGGGCCTCCCAGTCGATTTCCCAGACGCCGTCGCCTCGCCCGGTCGGGCCCGGCCGCAGCGAGAGCGGCACGGTGACCGACACGCGGCCGGAGTTTTTCGGCGCGGTCATGAAAGGCGGGTAGACCGGCGTGAGGCACAGCACCTCCTCGCCAGGCTGCGCGAAGGCCTGGGAGGTGACGTTGAGGCCGCACACGAGGCCGGGCAGCCAGACGAGCCAGTCGGCATCGATTTTCCAACCATAGCGCGCGGCGCACGCGTCCACCACCGCGTCCACCGTGGCCTGGGTGGGGCGGGCGTAGCCGAAGATGCCGTGATCCACGCGCTCGTGCAGCGCTTTCAGAATCGCGGGCGAGGAGCGAAAGTCCATGTCGGCCACCCACATCGGCAGGATGTCTTTGCCGGCGTATTTTTTCCACTTCTGGGAGTCGGTGCCGGCACGGTGGGGAACGGTGGTGAAATCGAGGCTCATGGAGAGGGGCGGGCACGGTGATGAAGCGCCTTCGGCTCGGCACGCGTTTTTTGAGACGAACTTGCCCGCAGGCGTGACAGGGGGGCGGACAAAATTTCCCGCCCGCTACGCTCATTGCATATGCAAGTTACTTAAAACCAATAAAAAGAGGATAATCGAGCGGTCGGCATCCGGTGTGCAAAAGAAGAGGGGCGAAAACCCAAACCAACCTGAATCAACCCAAACCCAGGAGACATCATCATGAGACTCATCCGCTACACCACGCCGTCCTCCCGCGCCTATTATCCCGCCTTTGCCCGCAGCCCGTGGGCGGGACTGGAGGAGCAGATGGATCGGCTTTTCGAGGCGGCCTTGGGCGAGACCGCGGGCGTGAGCGCCGCGGGTTTCCCGGTCGACCTTTATGAAGATTCCGCCGCGACCTATGTGCGCGCCGAGCTGCCGGGCGTGAACCGCTCCGACATCGGCGTCGAGCTCGTCGAGGGCACCCTCCAGATCACCGCCAAGCGCACCCGCAAAGTGGGCGAGCGCGAGGAAACCGCCGAGTTCAGCCGCGCCTTGACCGTGCCCGAGGGCGGGGTGCAGGCCGACAAGATCTCCGCCAACTACGAGAACGGCGTGCTTACGGTCACGTTGCCGAAGCGCGAGGAGGCCAAGCCCCGCAAGATCACCGTCGCCGTCGCGTGACCGAGAACCGAATACAAAACCGTAAACAACCCGAAAGGAGACATCGCCATGTCACTCATCTCTTCACTCATCCCGACCTTCGCCTCCACGCCCGCGACCCGCTCCGACCAGCCCGCCGGTTCGCCCGTTTCCGAGCCGACCATCGCGCCTCGCTACGAGGTGGCGGAGACTCCCGAGGCATTCGGCCTGACCGTGGAGCTGCCCGGCGTGACGAAGGACGGCCTTGAGCTCAGCGTCGACCACGAGCAGATCCGCGTCGTGGGTCGCCGCGCCTGGCGCAAGCCGGACGCGTGGAACGCCCTTCATCGCGAGACCCGCGAGGCCGCCTTCGAGCTCGTGCTCGAGCACGGCCGCGCCATCGACGCGGACAAGGTCCACGCCGAGCTTCGCGACGGCGTCCTGCGCATCTCGCTGCCGAAAGCCGAGGCGCTGAAGCCCCGCAAGATTTCCGTGGCCTGATCAAACGACGCGATCGACCGCGGTTCACCGCGCGCCTCCAAGCGGGGCGCGCGTTTTATTTTTCCATAAACCCGAAAGAGGCGTCCGTAACCACGGATCTCACGGATGAACACGGATCACGGAGATCTGGAACCGGATAGGGGTTTGCCCGCCGGCGGGCCGGTTGACTTGCCCCCCGGACGCGCTAGCTGTGGGCCCCTTTTTTCGCCATGCGATTCCTTCGAGTCCTCATCCTGAGCCTCCCCTTTTGGTTCACCGGCCTGCTGTGCGCGCAGGAGGCCGCCGCTCCCGACCTGGCCACACAGGCCGCGGCGGCCGTGGGCAGCGGCGCCGTCGAGACGGCCCCGCCCGATTTCGTCGAATACCTCGTCGACCTCACGCTCGGCCTGTTCGGGGTGAAGAACGCCGGCAACACTTGGCAGCACTGGGCCATCGCGGGCGTTATCACCGTGCTCTTCTACGTGCTGCGCAAGATCGTGGCGAATTTCGTCTTCGGGCTTTTCAAGCGCCTCACCGCCCGCACCCGGACGACGCTCGACGACGAACTCATCACCGCGTGGCACAAGCCCGTCGCGGCCTTCATCGCCGTGCTCGGCGCGGTCATCGCCATCAAGGTGCTCAAGATGACCCCCGAGGCCGACCAGGCCTTCCGCTATCTCAAGACCATCGCGTTCTCCGTCGTGGCGCTGTGGTTCTTCATCAGCACGGTTTCCACCATTCTCGACCACCTGCAGGACGTCGCCAAGGCGAAGGGCGCGGCGGTGGCCGCCTTCATGCCGTGGATAAAGAAGACGCTCATCACCCTCTTCCTCATCTTCGGCGTGCTCATCGCGGCGCAGTCGCTCGGCGCCGACGTGAAGGCCTTCCTCGCCGGTCTCGGCATCGGCGGTCTCGCCTTCGCGCTCGCGGCGCAGGACACCCTGGCCAACGTCTTCGGGTCCGTCGTCGTCGCCGTCGACCAGCCCTTCAAGATCGGCGAGACCGTGCGCATCGGCTCCTTCCTCGGCATGGTGGAGGACATCGGCCTGCGTTCCACCCGGCTGCGCGCCTTGGACAAGTCCCTCGTCGTCATCCCCAACAAGACCGTCGCCTCCGAGGTCGTCACCAACCTCTCCCGCTTCATCCAGCGCCGCAACGAGCAGGTGATCGGTCTCACCTACGACACGCCGCCGGAGCAGATGGCGGCCGTGGTGGAGGACATCAAGGGCATCGTCCGCGCCGAGGACTGCGTCGATCCCGCCTCGATCCTGGTCTTTTTCCGCGACTACAGTGCCTCCTCCCTCGACATCTGGATCGTCTATGTCGCCAAGGACGGGGACTTCGTCCGTTTCATGGACGCCAAGCAGCGCATCAACCTGGCCATCATGCGCGCCGTCCAGGCCCGCGGCCTCAGCTTCGCCTTCCCCACGCAGACCCTTGAGTTTGGCGAGAGCGCGGCCCGCGCCCTGGCCGCGCGCCCCGCTCCGCCGGCCGCGCCCGTGTCGCCTACGTGATCTAAATCGACCCGCCGCACGGGCCTTCGCCCGGTCCCTTCCCGGGGCCGGGCTTTTTCTTGCGCTCGTTGCGAGTCGCGGCCTTTGCATGGACCCTTTGCGCCCGCTCCCGATGCCCAACGCCCTCGCCCAAGCCACCTCGCCTTATCTGCTCCAGCACGCGGACAACCCTGTCGCGTGGCTCGAATGGGGCGAGGCCGCCTTCGCCCGCGCCCGCGCCGAGGACA
>CAMLNJ010000091.1 GCA_946481225.1 uncultured Verrucomicrobiota bacterium
GCCCCGCCCTCCTCTACCTCGCCGCCGCCGGCGTCGGCCGCATCGTCCTCCTCGATCCCGACGTCGTCGACGTATCCAATCTCCAACGACAGATCCTCTACACCACGGCCGACGCCGGCCGCCCCAAGGCCGTCGCCGCCGCCGAGCGCCTCCGCGCGCTCAATCCCCACATCGCCATCGAAGCCCGCGCCGACCGCTTCACCCGCGCCAACGCCCTCGACCTCGTCCGCTCCGTCGATCTCGTCCTCGACGGCTCCGACAACTTTTCCACCCGCTACCTCGTCAACGACGCCTGCGTCCTCGCCGACCGCCCCTTCGTCTACGGAGCCATCCAAGGCTTCGAGGGCCAGGTCTCCGTCTTTAATTACCGCGGCGGCCCCACCTACCGCTGCCTCTTCCCCGAGCCGCCCGAACCCGGCGCGGCGCCCAACTGCGCCGAAGCCGGCGTCCTCGGCGTCCTCCCCGGCCTCGTCGGCGCCCTCCAGGCCACCGAGGCGATCAAACTCCTCGCCGGCATCGGCGAACCGCTCTCCGGCCGCCTTTTCCTCTACGACGCGCTGGCCATGACCACGCGCACCCTCCGCCTCGCCGCCGACCCGCGCAGCCGCGCCATCGCGGAGCTCCCCCCCGACGGCTACGGCGAAACCTGCTCCGTCTCCGCCCCTGGGAACGCCGAGCCCCAGCTCGGCCCGTCCGCCCCCGACGAAATCACCCCCGCCGAACTCCGCGCCGCCCTCGCCTCCTCCGCCCCGCCTCAGCTCCTCGACGTCCGCGAAGACTGGGAACGCGCCCTCGGCGCCCTCTCGCCCTCCGCGCACATCCCCCTAGCCGCGCTCCCCGCCGCCGACCTCTCCGATCTCGATCCATCCCGCCCCCTCGTCGTCTACTGCGCCGGCGGCGTCCGCAGCGCCAAGGCGCTCCCGATCCTCCGTTCCCGCGCCAACTTCGCCACCCTCCGTAGTCTCCACGGCGGCTTCAAAGCCTGGGTCGCCACCGCCCCCGCCTCCGCGTGAAGCGCCGCGCCGCCCCGCCCCCCGTCGTCCTCACCATCGCCGGCTCCGACAGCGGCGCCGGCGCCGGCATCCAGGCCGACTCCCGCGCCATCCACGCCCTCGGCGCCTTCGCCTGCACCGCCATCACCGCCCTTACCGCGCAAAACACCCGCGGCGTCACACGCTGGCGCGCCACCCCTCCCGCCCTCCTCGCCGCGCAGATCGACGCCGTCCTCTCCGACCTCCCCGTCGCCGCGCTCAAGACCGGCCTCCTCCCCGGCGCGCCCGCCATCCGCGCCGTCGCCCGCGCACTCGCCCGCCATCCGCGCATCCCGCTCGTCATCGATCCCGTCATCGGCTCCACCAGCGGCACCCGTTTCCTCGACGCCGCCGGCCTCCGCGCCCTCCGCCGCCACCTTTTCCCCTTGGCCACGCTCATCACTCCCAACTGGCCCGAGGCCGCCGCGCTCACCGGCCTGCCTGTCACCACCCCCGACGAGGCCGACCGCGCCGCCCGCGCCCTCGCCCGCTCCGCCGGCTGCGCCGTCCTCCTCAAAGGCGGTCACTCCCCCGACCGCGCCCGCTGCGTCGATCTTCTCGTTCTTCCCGCCCCCGCCGGCCGCCCCGCTCTCCTTCGACTCCGCCGTTTTTCCGCCCCCCGCCTCGCCACGCCCAACACCCACGGCACCGGCTGCACCCTCTCCGCCGCCATCGCCGCCGGGCTCGCCCGCGGCCTCGCCCTACCCGCCTCCGTCTCCCGCGCCCGCGCCCTCCTCCGCCGCGGCCTCGCCGCGCACCGCGCCATCCGGCTCGGTTCCGGCCGCGGCCCGGCGTTTTTCGGCATCGGAACCACCCGCCGATAAACCACTTCCCCGTCCCGCGCGTCCCCCGGCACAAAACCCTTGGCAGGCCGCGCCTCGGGCTCTTTCGTCCGCCTCAACCATGTCCACAGTGAAGCCCGCCCTCCTCGCTCTCGAAGACGGTTCCGTCTATCACGGCCGCGCCTTTGGCGCCGACGCCACCATCGCCGGCGAGTGCGTCTTCAACACGTCGATGACCGGCTACCAGGAAATCGTCACCGACCCGTCCTACTTCGGCCAGATCGTCACCCTGACCGCCCCCATGATCGGCAACTACGGGGTCAACGACGAGGACACCGAGGCCTCCGCCCCCCGCGCCTCCGGCCTCGTCGTCCGCGAACTCTCGCCCATCGTCTCCAACTGGCGCGCCAACTCATCCCTCGACGCCTACCTCAAGAAATACGGCATCCCCGGTATCAGCGACGTCGATACGCGCGCGCTCACCAAGAAACTCCGCGTCGACGGCGCCATGAAGTGCTGCCTCACCACGCTCCCCATGTCCGAGGCCGACGCCGTCGCCCGCGCCAAGGCCTGGCACGACATGGCCGGCAGCGACTACGTGAAGGACACCACCTGCCGCGAGCCCTACATCTGGGGCGCCTCCGATCCCTCGCGCTTCAACACCCCCTACGTTCCCGCCGGCACCACCCTCGGCCTGCCCCACACCCCGTCGAAGCGCTTCCGCGTCGCCGCCTTCGACTTCGGCGCCAAGCACACCATCTTCCGCAAGCTCGTTAACCACGGCTTCGACGTCCAGGTCTTCCCCGCCACCGCCACCGCCGAGCAGATCAAGGAGCACGCCCCCGACGGCGTCTTCCTCTCCAACGGCCCCGGCGACCCCGCCGCCCTCTCCTACATCCACAAGACCGTCACCGGCCTCGTCCCCCACTACCCGATCTTCGGCATCTGCCTCGGCCACCAGATGATCACCCACGCCCTCGGCGGCACCACCTACAAGCTCAAGTTCGGCCATCGCGGCGGCAACCAGCCGGTCAAAAACCTCGAGACCGGCAAGGTCTCGATCACCGCGCAAAACCACGGCTTCGCCACCGACCCCGCCTCGCTCGAGCGCGGCGGCGCCGTCGTCACCGAGATCAACCTCAACGACAACACCGTCGAGGGCCTCCGCCACAAGGCGCTCCCCATCTTCTCGGTGCAATACCACCCCGAAGCCGCCCCCGGCCCGAACGACGCCGACCCGCTCTTCACCGACTTCTACCGCCTCATCGAGCAGCGCAAAGCCGGCAAAATCTAAACCGCCCGCCCCTCTCAGGCCGCCCGACTCCGGGCGGCCTTTTTTGTGGCACGGGCGTCCCGCCCGTGGGTTCGTCCTCCCCGCCCCTCCGACTTCCCCGCCCCTTCGCCATATCCGCCTCCGTGGCCCTCCGTGACCTCCGTGGTTAACAATCCGCCGCCCTCCGCATCGCCCCCCGCCCGCGCCGCTCTCCCCGGCGACGCCCTCCGCGCCTCCGCCCGTGCCGCCTTCCGGACCCTCACCGCCCTCGCCCTTCCCGCCGCGCTGCTCACCACGCTCGCCTACTTCGTCTCCACACCCGCCTTCCTCGCCCAGTTCTCCCCCTTCCGCCTCCAATACGCCGTCCTCCTCGCCGCCCACGCCGCCTTCTGCTTCGCCCTCCGCCACCGACGCTGGGCCGCCCTCTTCGCCGCCTTCGCGCTCTTCAACCTCGGCGCCGTCCTGCACGCCACACGCTCCTTCGCGTTCGGTCCCCCGCCGAGCCCCACCGCGTCCTCCGCCGCTCCCCTCAAGATCGTCTACGCCAACGTCCTCACGTCCAACCCCGACCCGACGCCGCTCCTCGCCCTGATCGCCGCGGAAAAGCCGGACCTCGTAGCCCTCCTCGAGATCAACGCCCGCTGGAAATCACAGCTTCTCGCCTCGCTTTCCGCCGAGTTTCCGCACCACAGCATCCACCCGCGCGAGGACAATTTCGGCCTCGCCCTTTTCTCCCGGACCCGACCCGCCGACGACCACGTCGAGTTTTTCGCCGACGTCGAAACACCCTCCCTTCATCTCACTTGGGTTCACCCCGACGCCGACATTCGCATCCTCCTCACCCACCCGCTCCCGCCTGGAAGCCAAGAGACCACCGTCCTCCGCGACCAGCATCTCGACGCCCTCGGCGATTGGACCCGTTCCGTCACCGGCCTTACGCCCCCCGGCGCGCCCTCGTCCCCCGCCCTGATCCTCGGCGACCTGAACGCCACTCCTTGGTGCCCGCCGCTTCGTCGCCTCCTTTCCGAAAGCGGCCTGCGTTCCGCCGCCTCCGATTTCGGCTCCATCTCGCCCTCCTGGCCCGCGCCGATTCCCTTCCTTCGCATTCCGATCGACCACGCGCTGCTCACCCGCGGGCTCGTTTGCGTTTCCTACCGGATCGGTCCCGACATCGGCAGCGACCATTTCCCGCTGCTCCTGGAGCTTCGCCCCGTGTCCGCCCGATAAGTCCCACTCCCTCCCCGGCCTTGTCCGCATCCATCCGTGCCGTCGCGATGCCCCCGTCCGCATGAAAAAGTGGCTCTTCCTCGCCGCCCTCGTGGCGCTCTTCGGCTGGTGGCTACACGAACCCGCCGCCGGCTGGAAAGGCCTCCCCGCCGCCCACGCCCCCCGGCAAACCACCCAGCAACTCCCGTCGCCCTTCCAACACGGCGACTACACGATCACCCCGCTCGCCCGCTACGAACTCAAGGCCGTCGTCCTCGCCCGTGAACGTTACCGCCACGACCGCGATGCCGGCCTCTCCCCCGTAGACCTCGCCCTCGGCTGGGGTCCCATGTCCGCCGCCGCCGTGATCAACGACCTCAAGATCTCCCAGTCCGGCCGCTGGTATGAATACCACTGGGGCACGGAAGGACCGCCGCTCGAGCCCGATCAGATCGCGCGCAACTCCGCCAACACCCACTGTCTCCCGTCCACGCCCGAGCTTCGCCAAAAGCTCCTCTCCGTCCGCCGCCACGAGCTCGTCACCCTCGGCGGCTACCTCGTCGAACTCACCGGCCCCGACGGCTACCGCTGGCGCAGTTCGCTCACCCGCGACGACACCGGCGGCGGCGCCTGCGAGGTCGTCTGGCTCACCGCCATCGACTCCCAACCGATTTTCAAACCGGTCCGATAAGGAAAACCTCCAACGTGCCTGCAAACCGCGATTTTCCCGTTCACCCCAGCGCGGCCTCGAACTTCACCGCGTCCTCCGGCGTGTCCACGCCGATCCCGGGATCGTTCGTCACGTCGCAGGCGATGTCGTATCCGTTTTCCAAGACGCGCAGTTGCTCCAGCTTCTCGATCCGCTCGTAGCGCCCGTAGGGCAGCTTCGCGAACTTCTCCAGCAGCTCCGCCTTATAGGCATAAAGGCCGAGGTGTTTGTAGCACGGGTTCGCCCGCACCCAGGCGTCGTCGACCTTGCCCGCCTGATCGCGCGCGTAGGGCATCGGCGAACGCGAGAAATACAGCGAACGCCAGCCGCCGCCCGGCGCGAAGACCACCTTGACCTGGTTGGGGTTGTAAAAGTCCTCCGCGCGCTGAAACGGCGTCGCCAAGGTCGCCATCGCCGCCGGCCCCTCGATCAACTCCGCGAGCCGCCGAATCTGCGCTCCCGTCACCAAAGGCTCGTCCGCCTGCACATTGATCACCTGCGCCGCGCGCGCGGTGCGGTTCGCCTCCGCGATGCGGTCGGTGCCGCTCTGGTGGTTCACGCTGGTCATCACCGTCCTAAACCCCGCCTTTTCCAGCGGTTCCGCCAAAAGCAAATCGTCCACGGCAAACCAGCAGGGAAACTCCGGGGCCTCGTTCCGGATTCGTTCCGCGACCCACAGCACCAAGGGCTTGCCTTTCACGCGGTGCAGGAGTTTGCGCGGAAAACGCGTCGATTCGAGGCGACAAGGAACGATGATGGCGGTGCTTGCGGTCATGAAGGGAAACCGCACGGTGTCCCGCCGGTTTTTGGGTTGCAAGCCGCGCCCCCGCACCGGACTTTGCGCCACTTCATGGAAAAGACCGACACCGCCGCCCAGCTCGTCCGCGAGCTCGTTGTGCAAAACAAGATGGGTATCCACGCCCGTCCTGCCGCGATGATCGTCCGCATCACCAACAAGTTCAAAGCCGACGTCATGGTCGAGAAGGACGAGGAACAGGTGAACGGCAAGTCGATCATGGGTCTGATGATGCTCGCCGCCGGCAAAGGCTCGAAGGTCAAGTTCCTCGCCACCGGACCCGACGCGTCCGCCATGCTCGACGAGCTCGACGCGCTCTTCGCGCGCAAGTTCGACGAAGCCTGAGCCTGCTTCGGTAGCTCGCGGTCGGCCAAATCGTCGGATTGCTTACGGGACCGGCTACGGCCGCCCCTCGCTCGCTTCGTCGCGGGGACGTCGCTACGGAGCAAAGCCCCCGCAGTTCCGGCCCTTATCCGAATCCCGCTGCCAGCCCCGGTGAAAGATCGGGCAATATGCTGGGGCGGATGTTCAGCAAGTTGCACGAGATGACTCGCGGCTATCGTCGGCTCCAGGCTTATCCGGCCAACGTGGAACCGATCGCTCTTGCCGTCCCCCGTCGCCGGCGACCCCGGTCAAAACGAACATGAAAAAGGCGGCCCCCCAACGGGCCGCCCTCTTCACTTTCCCCAAAACGATGTGCCGCGCGGCTACAAGCGGTAGAGCGGCGTCTCGCGGAAAGCCCCGCGAACCTCCGCCTCTTCCGCGTCGCCCACCGCGTCGTCCGAACTCACAAAAAGGATCACCGCCTCGAGCGGATCGCTCCGGCCCGCCTCGATCAGGTGCTTCGTGTCAGGAAACCAAAGCGCCTTCACCCGGTCCCCCTGCTGGGCAAAACAGGCGGCGACTTCCTGCGCACGTTCCGGCTGCCCCGCCACCACCGCCAAAGTCCGCCCCCGCTCGTTTTCCGTTCCGCCCTGATTTTGGATGTCGTAGATCATTGGTGTGCTTGATTGCGGGTTTAGACTATCAGTCTTCACGGGTAGTTTACATGCGGCCTGATCCGGGTTTTCCAAAGCGCGACTCCCCAGCGCATCTTGTCGCCAACCCCAGCATGACGGAAGAACGACCCTAGTTCCTCCCCGGAAACGTCCAGATTCCGCCGCCTCCTCGTGTGACCACGTCCGTCCGTCACGTCCCGCGCAAACAGCTCCCTAACATCAGGGAAAACGGCGCGTGCGCGGCGCGAACTTGGCCAATCGCCGCGCATTCCTCGGCAAGGAGCGCGGCGCGAAGCCGCGCTCAAACGGCTAGGGTGCGATCCCCAACCTGCAAACCCAACCATGACCCACCTCAAGACCCTGTTCGCCTCCGCCCTCGTCACCGGATTCGCCCTCGCGCCCGCCGCCCAAGCCGCCGACGGCCAAAGCCCCTGGTCCGTGCGCCTCCGCGCCACCTACCTCGACGCCGTCGACCAGACCGTGAAGGTCGAGGACAAGCTCATCCCCGAGTTCGACATCGACTACGCCATCAACGACACGTGGTCCCTCGAGCTCGTCCTCACCGTCCCCCAGGAGCATGAAGTGAAGCTCGACGGCGCCAAGATCGGCGACTTCAAGCACCTGCCCCCCACCCTCCTCGCCCAGTATCATCCCTCGATCCCGGCGCTCGGCAAAAACTTCAAGCCCTACATCGGCGCGGGCGTGAACTTCACCCTCATCTTCGACGAGACCCTCCTCGGCGGCGCCGCCAAGCTCGAAAACTACAGCATCGGGCCCGCGGGCCAGATCGGCTTCGACTGGGCCCTCAACGACTCCTGGGCCATCAACGTCGACGTGAAGAAGATCTTCATCGGCAGCGACGTCGAGGTCGGCGGCGCCAAGGTCATCGACGTCAACGTCGACCCGATGTGCTACTCGCTCGGCCTCACCTACCGCTTCTGAGATCCGGTAGCGGAAGCGCGGAGCGCTTTCGTCCTCGTCTCCAGCCAAAAGGCGCGCCCTCACCGGGCGCGCCTTTTTTCGTCCAGTTCGATCCGGGGGCTCATGCAGGAAAACGATTCGCCCAATACGACTAACTTATTCCACTTTCGCACCCCACCCCGTCCCCCCGCTCTTCATGCCCGCCCGCAAAACCCCCGCCGCGAAGTCGTCCCCCGTTAAGTCCGCCCAGTCCGCCACCGCCTCGCCCGCTTCTCCGGCTCCTGGCTCCTCGCTCCCTGCTCCTAGCTTGAAGCCCTTCGCGAAGCTCATGGCGGCCAACCGCTCCGAGATCGCCGTCCGCATCTTCCGCGCCGGCACCGAGCTCGGCCTCCGCACCGTCGGCATCTACGCGCAGGAAGATCGCTTCTCCCTCCACCGCTACAAAGCCGACGAGGCCTACCAAGTCGGCAAAGGCAAAGGCCCCGTCGCCGCCTACCTGGACATTCCCAGCATCGTCGAGACCGCCAAGAGCCACGGCGTCGACGCCGTCCACCCCGGCTACGGTTTCCTCTCCGAAAACCCCGACTTCGCCCGCGCCGTCGAACAGGCCGGCCTGACCTTCGTCGGCCCCCGCCCCGAACTCCTCGAGATGATGGGGGACAAAACCGCCGCCCGCGCCCTCGCCCAAAAGATCAAAGTCCCCGTCCTCCCCGGCACCGAGGAGGCGATCACCGACCGCGCCCAGGCCCTGAAGACCGCGAAAGAGATCGGCTTCCCCCTCATCATCAAGGCGGCCTTCGGCGGCGGCGGCCGCGGCATGCGCGTCGTCCACAAGGCCGCCGACCTCGCCGACCTCCTCGACGAAGCCCAGGCCGAGGCCGGCCGCGCCTTCGGCAATCCCGCCGTCTTCCTCGAGAAATACATCCCGCGCGCCAAGCACATCGAGGTCCAGATCCTCGGCGACAAGCACGGCGACGTCATCCACCTCCACGAGCGCGACTGCTCCGTCCAGCGCCGCCACCAGAAGGTGGTCGAGGTCGCCCCCAGCTTCGGCCTGCCGCGCGACGTCGTCGACGCCCTCTGCGCCGCCGCCGTCCGCATCGCCCGCGAGATCCGCTACGACAACGCCGGCACCGTCGAATTCCTCTACGACCTCGACCGCCACGAGTGGTTCTTCATCGAGATGAACCCGCG
>CAMLNJ010000092.1 GCA_946481225.1 uncultured Verrucomicrobiota bacterium
TCGCCCCCGACACCGCCGCCAAGGTCGGCTCGCTCGTCGGCGCCAAGGTCCTCGTGACCGGCCGCGTCTTCGAAAGCGGAGGCAAAGGCTACCTCGTCGCCAAGGTCATGGGCACCGAGACCGGCCGCGTCTTCGGCGAAATGACCACCACCCCCGACCTCGCCCAGCTCGACGCGCCCGTCGCGCAACTCGCCGAAAAAATCGCCGCCACCGTGGCGAAGCAATCCCCGGCCCTTGTCGCGAAAGTCGAAAGCCACGAAGCCCGCGTCGAACGCCTGAAGAAACTCGTGGCGGGGAAAAAACTCCCGCCCGTCCTCGTCCGCATTCCCGAACAGCACCTCGAGCGGCCGGTGCCCGATCCCGCCGCGCAGACCGAATTGATGAAGACCCTGCAAGAAGTGGGCTTCGAGGTGCTGGACGCCGCCGGCGCCTTCGACCGGAAGGACTACGCCACGATCTCCGGCGAGGCCTTCAGCGAATTCGGCATGCGCCGGGGCAACCTCGTCTCCTGCCGCGCCCGCGTCGAAGTCACGCTCAAGGACGCGACGGGCAAGCTCCTCGTCGCCGACCGCCAGATGGACGTCGCGGTCGATGTGGCCGAGCACATCGCCGGAAAAAAAGCCCTCGAAGCCGCCGCCCTGAAACTCGCCGACCGTCTGATTCCCGCGCTGGCGCAGTAGATCCTGCGCCATTTCGGATTCTCCCGCCGCCGGTCGAGCGTCTCCCGGCTGCCCGCCGCTTCATTCAAAGCTCCTCCATGTTTTCTCCCACCGCTCCCGCTATTGTCCCGCGGCTGCTCCGCCACGTCCTGCTGTTCCTCGTTATCGCGGCGACCAGCCGCAGCGAGCCAGTAAAGCTCGCCCTTTGGGCGGAGCGGGGCTTGGAGAACATCTCCTTCGTCCTCGGCGCCAAGCTATCCCGATCTACCGACGGCCAAATCGCCCTCCTGGAGCGCGACCAGATCGGCAAGATCATCGAAGAGGCGAAGCTGGGCGCCTCCGGCCTTGGAGTGGAACAGGCCGGATCAGCCTGCCGCCTGCTCGGCGCCGACGCCCTGCTTTGGCTCGAACACTTGAAAATCGGGGAGCGTAAGCTCCTCCTCACCCGTCTGGTCACGGCGCGAACCGGCATCGTGGTTGGCTGGCGCTTGGACGAAAAACCGCCGGATGACCCGGACGCGTGGTCCAATATCGTCCAGGCCGGTCTGACAAAATGGCTGGAGAAACTCTCCGTCCCCCCGGAGCGGACGATCACGGTCTCGCTGCTCAACCTGCGCGAAGCGGGCCGCTCTTCCGCCACTCCGACCGGCCCCGTGCTGAACCGTCTCCTGGCCGGCGAACTCTCCTCCCGCTCCGACGTGTTCGTGCTCGAACGCTGGCGGATGGAAGACCTCGCGCTCGAAAATGAATTGCTCGGTGAAACCGCGCGAAGCTTCTGGAACGGCGCGTGGCTGCTCGACGGCTCCTTCACCCAGGTCGACGGGGTCATCGACCTGGAGCTCCGGCTCCGCGCCGCGGACGGCCGCGAATCCCGTTGGCAGGAGCGAGGCGCGCCCGACGCCGCTCTGGTTTCCCGCATCGCGGCCCGAATGATGGAGCGCATGGGCCAGGTTGCCACCGCGGCCCGTTGGAATCCTGAGGCCGAAGCGCGGGAGTTCCTCTCGGAGGCCCGCTGGGCGGAGCGCTGGGAACTCGGTCGCCCTGCAATCGAGGCTATCGAAGCGGCCATGGCCCTCGGCCTCGATTCACCCGAGGCCCATCGCATTCGCTACCGGGCCTATGGCCGGCTGGCGACAGAGGCCCCCCCTCATCAAATACTGGAACTTGGGTTCTTCACCGTCGGTTATCTGGAAACAAATCTTGTCCGTCTTTCTCCGGGGGCGGACCGCCTCGCGAACGCGCGGCACGCTTGCGCGCTTTTCAGGGACGTCCGCCACGGTCCGGTCGGGGCCGCGCTCACCGCCCGCCCGTCGCTGGTTACATCGCCGTCCTACGCCAGAACGAATCCCCGCACGGTTTCTTGGCATGAGCGCGACGCCGAAGAGCTCCTGCTGCGCGCCATGCGATTGCTCGCGACGGCATACTACGCCCCCCTGACGGAGGAGGAACGCGTTCTCGCGCGCGAGCTGCGCGCCGACGCCCGCGCGCTTTTCGAAAACGAATGGGCGTCGCTCGCGCCCGAGCTAACGCTCCGCGATCCCGAGCGTCTTCCTCTAGCGCCACGAGGCGGACGGGGCACCCTTTTTGACAGCCTGCCCGTTATTGGACTGGTGGGCGGGGTCTTCTGGGCCGAGAGGCCGAGCGATCATGTCGAGATCGTGCGCTCCCTTTTGGCCGCCGATCTTCGCGGGCATCCGTTGTTGTATGACGAACTTCTCGTGATGCTGCCGGTCGTCCAATGGCCGGGATGGGATGTCGATTGGACCACGCACGATCCCGCCAAGTCCCGCGCGGTTTGGGAGAAGTTCGCCCAAGAAAACGCGGTAAGCCCGAATCTCGGCCTTCGTCTCGCGGGCGTGCTTTGGCCCTTGGGCCGCAAATGGCCGCTCGCCTACGGGGCCCAAGCATTGAAATACCAGACGGAGGCCTGGCGATTCCTCATCGGCCACGTCGAAGCCTTCGGCGGCGGACGGCTGCCCGCCCAATACGCCATCGATATTGCTCAGGCCGCTCCGGGATTCGCCCTCTCCGAACAGCTGCGGGAAGATCTCATCGCCGAGCTGATTCGCAACCATTCAGGGCCCGTCTCCGACGCGGAGAACCTGAAAGCGTTCGTCGCAGCACTGCCGCTCCGTGCCGACGAACTCGAACGACTACGAATCGCCCGCGCGCAGAGTCCGGATACCGCTCCCCCTTCGGTCGCGACTTCGAAAAAAGCATCCGAACGCTCTCCCGCCGTTCGCCAGGCCGCGCTTCCGATGCGTGTCGCGTGGAGCTATCCCGCTCCTCCGCTGGCGTCGTATCGAAACGAGGCTCCGTATAAAAAAGTTCTTTGGGCCTCCATGGATAGCGACCGGCTCTGGCTGGTGGTTTCCGCTCCCGGAGAGCACCTGACCGACGACGTCGGAGTCGCGCTGCTCCGCCTCGATCTGCCGGAACTGACCATGCGCAAAACACTGTCCTGGCAAGTGCGATGGCGGGAAATGGCCAACCTCTACGACACCTTTCCCGCCTACGCCCTTGTCGACGGCGCCCTCTACGGCTGGACCGCCAACCACGTCGTGAAACGTCCGCTCGACGGCAGGCCGGCCGAGCCGCTGGCGTTGCCCATTGACCAGCAGCCCCGTCTTTGGTCGGTAAGCGGGAAACTCTACGCCGGGCTGAGCCACGGCGGCGTGCTGCGCGTGAAGCCCAAAACCGGCGCATGGGACTTGCTCGCCGATAGTCGCCGCCGTCCAGGCGACGGACTTCTGAGCGACTGCCCGCCTTATGAAATCGACAACATCTGGTGCGACGACGATGGCGTCGTTCGCGTCGCGCAGAGCATCGGCGACGACCTCTTCGGCTATGATGAAGTCGGCAAAAAGTGGACAACCCGCCCTGCGTGGAGCCTGCCATTCCCTCCTGCGCGCTTCGACCGCCGTCAGGCGCTGCAAAGCTTCCGCCACATGGAGCAGGCCCACTTCGGCTACCGGGCGCCGGAGCTGGAACAGTTGGTGTCGGACGTCCGCAGGGAAGGTCTCTGCGATAGGAATTTCTCTCCGGGAGAATATTTCGGCGGCGAGACCACCCCGCTCGTCGACGGGTCCCTGAGAACCACCTGGTCCTTCCTCGCCGGGGTGGTCGAAGGGGAAACGCTTTGGGCCCTCTTCAACCACTATTGGGACAAGAACCGCGCTCCCCACCTAGTCTGGCTGCCACCCGCGTCACATGAACCGCTGGTCATCCGGCTCGACCTGCCTGCGGACGATATGGCGCGTATCACCCCTCCGGACACCGACAACCACGAAGGCGGCTTCTTTGGCGAGGGTCCCCGTATTCTCGCCAGCCCCCACGGCCTGTTCATCTACGCACCGCAAAGCCCAGTCGTCTGGCACATCCCCCAAGCCGCCTTGGCCGAGCTCGGCGCGGTCCGGCCGCTGTGACTCCAGCCGCCTCGACTCCCCTTTCCATGCTTCGCGCGCTCCTCGTTTTTCTGTCGCTCACGGTCCTCGCCACGGTTCGCGCCGCAGGCGAATCACCCTCGATCGCCGTGGCACCGGCGGTCTTGGAAACCGGCCTCTACGAGGCCCCCGGCCGGCCTCCCGTCGGCGGCGCCCTCGCCGAGCGGATCGCGCTCTCGCTGCAGAACGACCCCGCCCTCGGAGCGCACCATCGCTTCGTCGAACGCGACCGGCTTGAGATCCTCCTGGGCGAACAAAGCCTCTCTCTATCCGGCCTCGGCGCCTCCGTCTCCATGCTGCGAGCCGGGCACCTCGCCCGGGCCGACTGGTTGCTTCGCCTGCGCCTCCACACGGCAGGTCCGGCCGGCGCGCGCGAACCGCGTATCACCGCCGAGGTGGTCGAAACCCTCCGTGCATCCGTGCTCGGCCGGGCGGACGCGCCCCTTTCCGCCCCGCCGCTCCTGCGCCAGCTGGTCCTGCCCGACGATGCCGATGTCGAGCTCGCCCGCTCCGTCGCCCTTCGAGCGTTGGACGCCGCGAACGAAAACCGGCGCCGCCTCGCCGGACGCACGGTCGTGGCTCCTCTCGCCTTGATCAATCGGGGCGGACCTCGCCTCGCTCCGCTTTCCGACCTTTTCTTCGACGCGCTCGCGGAGGACCACCCCGCCTGCCGTGTCCTCGCCTTCGAGGACACCGAGGCCGCCGACGCCGAGTCCCTGCTCTTCCACGCCGGCCTGACCGATCGCACCCAGGAAGAATGGGCGCGCGTCGCCGATGTGTATGCTTGGGGCGAATACAACGAAGAGTTCGGCTACTCAGGCCCCGCGGAGAATCTTCCCGTCCTCCTCTCCCTCCAGCTCTGGCGCGGCGGCGACGAGCCGCGCGCTCTCGAGTTCCGAGGCACGTTGGGCTCGTTGGAAACGCTCGCCCGCCAAGCCGCGCGCGCGACGCTGGACCTATCGACCGGGGGCCGCGTGGATTCCGCGGTCGCTCCGCGCCGCCGGATCGCGGACCGGCTGATGAAGACCGCGCATGCCGTCGTCGAAAACACCCCCGACCCGCACAAGCGCGACCGCGACCCCTTCCGCCGCCACCTTGTCGGCCTTGCCTCGTTTTTCGCGCCCGAGGACGCCTCGCTGAGGGAAGAACTTATCCGTCTGAACTGCCTGCAAAGCACCCACCAGGCGAAGGAGCGATGGGAACACGAATTCTGGGCCTTTTTCGACCAACACTTCCTCGCCCCCGACGGTCGCCCGGACCTCGCCCTAATCGCCCGCGCCGCGAAGTATCCCGTGCATGCGCCAGGCGCCGGGTCGCGGTTCGAGAAAATCGGAGCCGCCTGGCGCGGCGCGGTCATCGACGAGCAGGCAGCGCTCGAACTGTGGAAGGGGTTCGTCGGGTTCCTCGATTCCAACGACGGAGGCCCCGAATTTATTCCCGCCGTCGAGGCGCTCTGGCCGACCCTCCGACGCATCGACCCCGAGCTCGCTCCCGCCGCGCCCGAAACGAGTATCGGAACCCTTCAGGCACTTTCCCGCGTCTATCGCGACCAACCGCGACGACTTGCCCGCCTCCTCTCGGACCGCCTGATCCCCGCCACCCCCGCCCCGCTCCGGCCTTCGCTTCCGACGGCAGCCGCCGCTCCCGTCTCGGCCGCTCCCGCCTCCCCCGGGCTTCCGGGATTGGACCTGGCGGAGGATTTCGTCAAAATCCAGCGTTCGAGTCCAACTTCGCTCTTGGAACGCGCAAAACGGAGCCCGCTGGCCGCCGCCCCCGAGCTGGAAGCCGCGACGACCCCGTTGGACCTCGTCGGCCTGACACCCCCGGATCTTAAAGCGAGATCGCTGCAAACCGCTTTGTTTGTCCGCTCCAATCCCCACGCGGACGACATATGGATGGGCTTCAGATCGGAAAATTGGTGGGACCTGCGCTCAGGCCGCTTGTCCATCGCCCCTCCCGCCTGGAGCCCGGCGACCCCTTGGATCAAAAGTCCGGATCAGATCAACGACCTTTGGTTCGAAAACGCGAACACGGTCTGGATCGCCTCGTCCACCGCCGGGCTGAGCTTGGTCGAGCTAGGCCGGAAAACACGTCGCGAATTCGGACCCGACCAAGGACTGCCCGGACGCGATATCAAAGCCCTGCTTCCCGGGCACGACGCCCTGTTTCTCCAGATGCAGCGGGCGGGCGGAATCGTGCCGCGGATCACCCTGGCCGACCGATCGGTCGGCCAGATTTCGCTCACGGTGGAAAACTCCGGGACATGGCCGTCGCCGGCGCTCCGCGCCGCGATCGAATCCTATCCCGACGACCTCCCCCCCCGGGCAAAATTGCCCGACGAACCCGCGGTCTACCTCGACGAGGCTCTGATCGAGCAACTCGAACACGGGCCCTCGCGCTCCAGCGCCCGATCCGACCCAGTGCCCATCTTCGCGCTGAACTCGAACGGCGGCGATCCGTGCCACTCGGCCCGCTACATCCCGACGGCCCATCGCGACGGCTATTGGACGGGTTTCGCCGGAACCGTCGAATGGCGCTCCGGGCGCCGACGCGTGGCGATCGCAGCCTGGATCCGGCACGAGATTTCACACCTCATCGACGACGGGCGCCGTCTCTTCGTCGCGGTCGCTGCGACGGGAACCCGGAATCCCCGGCCTGTGAATTATTGGATCTACGACTACCAGGAGGGCCGCTGGCTCGGCCGTATTGCGCTCGGCTCGAAACGTTGGATATCGGCCGGCCAGGGTCGTCTTGTCCTCGGCCCTACCGAAGGGGCTCCCGCCGAACTGCTCGACCCCGATGCGCTCCGCCCGAAAGCGATACAAGCGCGCCGCTCCACGCCCTCTCCCTCCGTATCCACGATCAAAACCGAGGCCAGGGTCGCCGCGGCCCGCGAACAATGGGAACGGAACCAGCGAGCCCGCCGTGAAAAGAGGGACCGGGAACAACGCTACATCACCGCCCTCAGGGCAAACCCGCCGGACCTCGAAGCGCTCAAAACCTCGCTCGCGGAAGGATGCGATCCCACGGGCCGGGCAGACGGCACCAGCCCCGTTCTGATCGCCGCCGACGCCGGAAACTTCACCGCGGTGGAATTCCTCCTGCCGCTGTTGCCGCCCGCCGAATTCTCAAATATCGACCGGAACGGCGCCCCCCCCGTGGGCGCGGCTCTCCTGCGCGCGCTGATCAAGAAAAACCAAAGCGCGCTCGCCCTTCGCGTCATTGCCGCCGGCTACGATCCCCGGCCGGCTCATGACAAGGAATTGGGCGAACTCGCCATCCTCGCCGGCGCCGCCGAGCTGACGATCCGCCTGCGCGAACGAAGTTTTCCGCTGACCGGTTATCTCGTCCAGAAGCCGCTGCGCATCGCGGTCGCCCAACAAAATCTCCCGCTCCTTCAAGCCCTGCTTGCCCGCCCTCCCGCCGGCGCCGAGCCCTTGGACCCCAACGACTCCACGGGCGACGGACGCAGCGCGCTGTTCGCCGCGGTGAGCATCGGCTGGATCGACGGGGTCCGCGCCATGCTGGCGGCAGGCGCCTCCGCGAACGACTGCGAGCACGCCACGGGGCTGCACCTGTCCGATGTCGCCGCCGCCTTCCCCGAAGTCGCCATGTTGCTCAACGGCCGCCGCGGCGCGCCCGACAACCAGCCCGCCGGCGCGGAAGCCGTCGCCGCCATCGTGACCGGCTCCGGGCCCCCTCCGCCCATCCTCGACCCCGCGGTTACTCGTTACCGGGACTTCGGAGGCAACACCGCCCTGCACCGCGCCGTCAGCGAAGGCCGGCGCGATTGGAGCGAGCGCTTGATCGACTCCGGCGCCGCCCTCGACGTTTTAAACAACACCGGACTGACACCCCTCGCCTGCTCGGTCGCCGCGGGCGACGCGACGCTCGCGGCGCGCCTGCTTCAGGCTGGCGCGGGCCCCGGCCTTTCCGCCCCCTCGGGATGGTCGCCCCTTCACCGCGCGGCTTTCGACGGAAGAGACGATCTCGCCGGCCTGCTTCTCGACGCAGGCGCCCCGCCCGACCGCCCCGCCGGCGACGCCCGCAACACTCCCCTTTTCCTGGCCGTCCGCTCTCCGCGCGGGCTCCCCATCGCGCGCCGTCTCCTCGCGGCCGGCGCCGCCCTCGATACCTTGGACTCGGACGGCTTTGGAGTGCTGGAGAACGCCGTTCTCTCCGATTCACCCTCCCTGATCCAATACTTGCTCGATCACGGAGCGAAGTGGAGGGCCCCGTTCGATGACAGCTACCATCCGATGGACACCGCCGCGAGGCGAAGCCTGACCGGCTCCATTCGCCAGCTTCAACGACTCGGACTCGCGAGCCCTCGCGCCCTCTCGCTCGCCACGGATCCGGTCGTGATCGCCATTCTTCAAGATGACCAAAGCGACAACGGCCGGCGTTTCCTCGCAGACGAAACCAACTGGCCCCTTGTGCTCGAGGAGCCCGATCCGTCGCGCCGCCTACCCCGCGTCGCCGCCCACGTGGAAGCCGGCGGGAACCTCAATCACCCCTCTCAACTGTGGAGAAGCCCCTTGAGCTACGCGCTCCTGAAAAACGATCCGGCCCTGGCTCGCTGGATGATCGACCGGGGCGCGAGGCCGGGAGACAAAGTATTGCTCTTCCCGCCTGACGGCGGTTGGCAGCAAGGCACGGCGCTGCGGAGGTGGTTTGCCAGCCAGCGGAGACTCAAGCCTGACGAAACCGCCGATCCGGTCGCGGACGAGGTCGCCGT
>CAMLNJ010000093.1 GCA_946481225.1 uncultured Verrucomicrobiota bacterium
GCCTCGAGGGTCTCGCGCTCGTGCTTGAGGTAGCCCTTGGCGGTTTCGACGAGATTGGGGATGAGGTCGTAGCGGCGCTTCAGCTGCACATCGATCTGGGCGAAGGCGTTTTTGAAACGGTTACGGAGGGCGACGAGGCCGTTGTAGAGCCCGACAAGCCAGAAGACGAACACGAGGCCCAGGCCGAGGAGAACCAGCAACACGATGAGGACGGGTGACATGGCGGCGGAATGAAGCCGGGTTTAAGCCGTGGAAGCGAGGTCATTTACGCGGGCGACCTCGCCGGGCGGGAAAGGGGAAACCCCGGCCTGCGGGCGGGGTCGAATCACGGTTGCCATGGGCGCGGCGCCCCCGCCATTTTGGCGGGCTTTCCCATCGATCCACCGTCCCGTGTCTCCGTCGCATAACAAGTTCTTTCCCGATCCGTGATGGCGCGCCGTCTTCTGCCTTTTCTTTGCGTGCTGTTTTTGGCGACGGGGGTTCGCGCCCGAGCCGAGCCGACCTTGTTCGCTCCTGTGCCTTTCGCGCCGACGCCGGAGGCGGCCGGAGCGTCGATCTTGGACCAGGAATCGGCGCGGCGCGCGCTTGTTCTGGGTTTCGCCGCCACGGCGGCGGCCCAGGCGGAGAAGCTGGTCGAGCGCGCCGAAGCCGGCTCGGCGGCGCGTGATTTGGCGGCGCTTCTTTTGGCGACCGCGCGGTTGGAGCAGGGGGATCTGCGCGGGGCCGAGCGGGCCTTGGCGGCGCATAGCGACACGAGGCCGCCGGCCTATCGTCTCCGCGCCGGCTTGCTGGCGGCCCGGCAGGGGCGCCTGCCGGCGGCGCAGGCCGAGGCGGCCGCGTTCCGGCCCGAGTCGCTGGCCGCGGAGGAGCGGGCTTGGTATTTCCTTTTACAGGGCTTGGTGGCGGAGGCGGAGCGAGACGCGAACCGGGCGGGCGCCGCCTACGATCAAGCGCTCGCGGTCGCGACCTCCGACTGGCAGCGCGCCCGTCTGCGCCTGACGCGGGAGCGTCTGCGCCTGGCTCAGGGCGAGTATACCGAGAGCCAGGCGAATCTCCTGCGCGAGCAGGCGGAGCGTTACGCGGGGCGCGGTGTCGGGGCGGATTTCGCGGCGCAATACGCGGTGGCGCTCAATCTCATGGGCCGGCGGGACGCCGCGGTCGCCTACCTGCAATCGCAGCTCGGCGCGTTGCCTGAGGGGTTGGCGGGGGCGCGCGACGACCTGCGGCTCGTGCTCGGCCTGATCGCCGGGCCGGGACAGGGGGCGGGCCGGGCGGCCTTGGAGCGGATTTTGACGGCGGGCGTGGACCCCGGCGAGCAGCGCGTGGCTCTGCAGCTCCTCGCGGAGGCGAGCGAGGGGAGCGATTCGCGGCAACGCCTGAGACGGGTCTTGGACGAGCTGCTCGGCGCAAACCCGCCGCATCCGTTGACGGAGGATTTGTTGGTGACGCGCGCCGAGCTCGCGCTGGCGGCCAGGGACTATTCGCGGGCCGAGACGGACGCGCGCGATTTGCTGACGCGGTTTCCGGCCTCCGCCCAGGCCGCGCGCGCGCTCACGCAGCTCGCGGCGACCGCCTGGGATCTGAAGCGTTTCCGCACGGCCGCCGACTACGCGGCGCAGGCGGCGGGGGCGGCGGACGACGCCGGGGCGCGGGCCGCGCTGCGGCTGCTGTCGGCGGAGGCTTCGTATCGAGCGAAAGACTACGCGACGGCGGCCGAGGCCTATGCGGTGGCGGTCGAGACTCCGCCGGCCGGGGTGGGCCCCGCGGCGGTGATGTTTCAGGCGGTGATGTCCCGGATCGAAGGGGGCAGGCTGGGGGAGGCGTCCGACGTGATCGATCGCCAGGCGACCGACCCGCGCTTCGACGCGACGACGCGCTGGCAGGCGGAGTGGAATCTGGCGCGGGCGCTCCAGGCGGCGGGCCGGCAGGAGATCGCGCGGGCGCGGGTGGCCCGCCTCCGGACCGAATCGGGCGCCGAGGCGCGACCCCCGGCCCTGCGGGCGCGGCTGGCCTGGCTGGAGGCGCGTCTCGCGCAGGAGGGGGGCGATCCGGACGCGGCGCTGCGTCTGGCCCGCGAGGTGCCGGCGGCGCTGGCGGGGGTGGAGAAAAACCTCGCCCGCGAGATCTCCGGCCAGGCCCGCCTGGTGGAGGCCGAGGCGCTTTTCGGGCTCGACCGCGGGGACGAGGCGATGGAGGCGCTGCGCGGGTTGCGCGTCGCGGAGGCGAACACCGAGGCGGCCTCGCAGTCGTTTTTGGTGGAGGCGGATTATCTCGCCACCGCCGGCCGGCTGGTGGACGCGCAGGGTCTTCTGCGGCGTTTCGCGGACGAGCATCCGGACCATGAATACGCGCCGGACGCTATCTTCCTCGCGGCCTTGAACGCGGAGCGGCGGGGCGAGGCGGCGTATTTCCGCGAGGCCTACGTGTTGCTCGAGGAGCAGCTGGTGCGGCGCTATCCCCGCAGCCGCCTTATTTTCCAGGCCCGCCTGAAGCAGGGGGACCTCCTGCGGCGGCTCGGGGATTTCGCCGCGGCGCAGCAGATCTACGAGGATCTCGTGAACAACCAGGCGCAGCATGAGCGCATCCTGGACGCGCAGATGGCGCTGGCGGATTGTCATCGGGCCCAGGCGGCGCGCGATCCTTCCCACTTTGACAGCGCGCTCACGATTTTGGAGCGACTTCGCGACCTGGCGGGCGCGCCGACGGATCTGCGCGCGGAGGCGGGCTTCAAGCTTGGCGACATGCTTGCGGAGCGTGACCCGGCCGCGGCGCTGGCGGCGTGGTGGCCCGTCGTCGACGCCCTTTTGGTGAAGCCCGAGGCGTCGGTGCGCCTCGGAGCCGAAGGACGCTACTGGCTTGGCCGGCTTCTGGTGCGCATGGCGGGCGTGCTGGAGCAGGAGGGCAAGGAGGACGAGGCGCGCGAGGCCTGGCGCCTCGTGGCCGAGCGCGGGCTGCCGGGCGCGCCGCTTGCGCGGGCCCGGCTGGAGGTCGCGCCCGAGCCGGCGGAGCAGGCCGGAGGGGCGTCGTCCTGATTTTTTAGATACGGATTTAACCGAGGAAAACATTCATGGATTCGTCCCAACTTTCCCTGCTCGCGCGCGGCGGCCCGATCATGTGGGTGCTGCTGGCGCTGGGCGCGCTCGCGCTGGCGATCTTCGTGGAGCGCATGCTCTACCTGCATCGCGGGCAGATCCGCTCCACCGAGTTTGTCGACGGCATCAAGAACATCCTGGCCCAACGGCGCATGGCGGAGGCGGTGACCGTCTGCGAGGAGGCGCCCGGGCCGGTGGCCGCCGTGGTGAAGGCGGCCCTTTTGCACGCGGAAGACGATGAGGTCCCGATGCGCTACGCGGTGCAGGACGCGGCGGTGACGGAACTGCCGGCGTTGGAGCGGCGGCTGGGGGCTTTGGCGGCGATCGCCCACATCGCGCCGCTCGTGGGTTTGCTCGGCACCGTGTTGGGAATGTCCACGACTTTTCGCGCCTTCATGGAGGGGGGGCACTACGCGACGGCGCAGGCGCTGTCGGGAGGGATGTGGCAGGCGCTCACCACCGCCGGCGCCGCGCTCGCGCTCGCGATCCCGGCCCATCTCGGGCATCACCTCCTTCACGGTCGTGTGCGCGCCATCGTTCGCGATGTGGAATGGGCGGGCAACGAGATCATGCGCTATCTGTTGATCGACTACCGGTCGGCGGCGGCCGGAGGCCCGAAACCATGATCACGCGCCCGCTTGATCTCGCTTCCCGCCTGCGGCCGCCTTCGCGCGGTCTCGACGCGCTTTTTTACGTGAACGTGGCGGCGCTGGCGGTGTTTTTCCTGATTTTCGGATCCCGTTTCGTGCTGGCGCCCGGGCTCGCGGTGGATTTTTCGCTGCCCTCGGCGGACGCCGCGGCGACGGCGCGGTTGGCCACCGACGTGGTGGTCGCCGTGCCGGCCTCGAACATGGCCGTGGTCGAGGGCGCGGTGGTCGATTTCAAGGGCCTGGGGGGGTGGCTGAAGGCGCGGTCGGGCGCGGCGGAGTCCCCGGACGCGCCGAAAAAGCGTTTGTTGATCCAAGCTTCGGGTTCGTTGCCGGCGCGGGATCTCGCCCTGTTGTATGCGTTGGCGGCGGACGCGGGTTTTGGCGGGGTCCTGCTCGCCACCCACGACGGGGAGGCGCGCCGTTAAACGGCGGCGTGCGCGGTCCATGAACACGCTGGCGAAAGCGGGCGGGAGGGGAAACGAGCGATGGGGCGGATGGCTTCTGCCTGGGCTTTGCGCGGTGGGCGCGGGCGTGGCGATGACGCTTGTCGCGGGCGCCGTGCGGGTGCCAATGGGAGCGGGCGACGGGACGCGCGCGGGTGAGGTGCCCTCGTTGGCCGTTACCCGGCTTGATTGGTTGCCTGTTGGCGGCGAGGTAAGGGAGCGACTGCGCCTGCTGGATCCGTCGCCTTTGTTTATGCCGAGTGATTTAGATGACCGCGGCGGTATGGCCTCCGCGGTCGGGATCGAGCGCCCGGGTGGGGGCGTGACGGAGATATTTCCTCCGGCCTTGGCCTTTTCGGAGTCCAGACCATCCAAGGAGATATTGCGTCCCTCCATTCCGCGCACGGCCGAGGCTGCCATCGACCTCGTTGTCGCCTCACGGTGGTTCGATGGAATGGCCCGCGCCGACGAGCCGGTGGCCGCAGCCTTGGTCGATACCGGTTCGGCTGGACGCATCGATGTGCATGCGGAGGGCGGCTCGGCGGTTGTGGCGACCCTGCCGCTGCCGGAGGATTCGGCCTTGGACGCGGTGGCTTGGCGGCCCGTGGAGCTGAGCGTTCTGATAAATGCAGCAGGCACGGTTGCATCTCCCGTGGTAATAGCTGGATCCGGGGTGGCGGAAGTGGATGAGCGGTTACGGATCATGGCGCAGCGAGAACTTTTGCCGCGTTTGCGCTTGCGGCCCGGTGCCTACCGCCTCGTCGTGGGGCCCTGAGGCGGGGCTTGGAAATTATTTCCTTGAACCGCCAAGATTGCAGTTGACGGCCATCGGGCAGGATTAGACGTTCAGCGCCCTTTTCGTTTTTTGACCCTTTCCGGTATGCCCAGATAGCTCAGTTGGTAGAGCACGCCCTTGGTAAGGGCGAGGTCGCCAGTTCGAATCTGGTTCTGGGCTCCAGGTCAAAAATCGGATTTTCCTAATCCACCCACACATAACGTCTCCTAACTCCCATGGCCAAAGGCACATTCGAGCGCAAGAAACCCCACGTCAACGTTGGCACCATCGGCCACGTCGACCACGGTAAGACCACCACCACTACCGCCATCCTCGCCGTTCAGGCGCGCAAGGGCTTGGCCGAGGTGAAGACCTACGCCGACATCGCGAAGGGCGGCACCGTCCGCGACGCTTCGAAGATCGTGACCATTTCCGTCGCTCACGTGGAGTATGAGTCTGACAAGCGCCACTACGCGCACGTCGACTGCCCTGGACACGCCGACTTCGTCAAGAACATGATCACCGGCGCCGCTCAGATGGACGGCGCGATCCTCGTCGTCTCCGCCGCCGACGGCCCGATGCCCCAGACCCGCGAGCACATCCTCCTCGCCCGTCAGGTTGGCGTTCCGAAGATCGTCGTCTGGCTCAACAAGGTTGACCTCATCGACGACAAGGAACTCCTCGACCTCGTCGAGATGGAAATCCGTGAGCTCCTCTCCAAGTATCAGTTCGACGGCGACAACGCCACGATCGTCCGTGGTTCCGCCACCGCCGCCCTCGAGGGCAAGCCCGAAGGCGAAGCCGCTATCAGCGCTCTGATGAACGCGATCGACGCCGACATCCCCGAGCCCGCCCGCGAGACCGACAAGCCCTTCCTCATGTCCGTCGAGGACGTCTTCTCGATCACCGGCCGCGGCACCGTCGCCACCGGTCGTATCGAGCGCGGCATCATCAAGGTGAACGACACCGTCGAGATCGTCGGCCTCAAGGACACCAAGGAGACCGTCGTCACGGGTATCGAAATGTTCCGCAAGCTGCTCGATCAAGGGCAGGCTGGCGACAACGTCGGCATTCTCCTCCGCGGTATCGACAAGGATGGCATCGAGCGTGGCCAGGTCCTCGCCGCCAAGAAGTCCATCACCCCGCACAAGAAGGCCAAGGCTGAGATCTACGTTCTCTCCAAGGAAGAGGGCGGCCGTCACACCCCCTTCTTCAATGGCTATCGTCCCCAGTTCTACTTCCGCACCACGGACGTTACCGGAATCATCAACCTGCCCAAGGGCGTTGAGATGATCATGCCTGGCGACAACATTTCCGTCGAGATCGACCTCATCGTTCCGATCGCCATGGAGAAGACCCAGCGCTTCGCCATCCGCGAAGGCGGCCGCACCATCGGTGCCGGTCGTATCACCGACATCATCGAATAAGGTCGTTCAGCATTTGTTTAAATGACCCGCCGAGGCCTCTACCGGGGCCTCGGCTGCGTCGTCTAAAAGACAAAAACCACAGGCGTGTAGCTCAATTGGTAGAGTAGCGGTCTCCAAAACCGTTGGTTGGGGGTTCGATTCCCTCCGCGCCTGCCACTTTCTTTAAATGAAAAACCCGTTCCGCAGTATCCGCATCTTCTTCGGCGAGATGGTCGACGAGCTCAAGAAAGCCTCGTGGCCCACTTGGACCGAACTGCGCGACTCCACGGTCATCGTCATCGTGGCCTGCGTGATTCTTGGGGTTTTCACCAGCATCAGCGACTTTTCCCTCTATCAAGTCGTTGACCTCTTCACCTCCTGGGTCCGCTAAGGCCAACCCCTCCGCCGCCATGTCCACCCAGACCAACGCCATCGCTGGCGCCCAATGGTTCGCCCTCCACACCCTCTCCGCACAGGAGAAAAAGGTGAAGACCTACATCGAGAAATTTAAATCCCAAGAGGAACTCGATGAATTCATTTTCGAAGTGCTTCTCCCGACGGAGATCGCTTCAGAGGTTAAAAACGGCAAAAAGACCACCAAGGTCCGCAATCTTTATCCCGGTTATGTCTTCATTCACATGAAGATGTATGACGAGGAGAAGCGTGTCATCAACAAGCCGTGGTATTTCGTAAAAGAGGTTTCCGGCGTGATCGGTTTCGTGGGCGGTGATCGTCCGGCCGCTCTCCGCCAAGCTGAAATCGACGAGATCAAGGCCCGCGTCGAGGCCGCCGCCGGCAAAGAAGTGCCGAAGGTCACCTTCGAGGTCGGTGAAGAGGTCAAGGTCACCGACGGCGCTTTCGCCAACCTCACGGGCCGCATCGACGAAGTCGACCCGGAGCGCGGTAAGCTCAAGATTTCCGTTTCCATTTTCGGCCGGTTTACCCCGGTCGAGCTCGAATACTGGCAGGTGCAACGCGCCACGGAGTGACGCGACGCCCTCTTTGACACCGCCGACGTTCAGCAAAGAACCCGTCAACTAAAACACCCGCCAACCTCACCTTACCATGGCCAAGAAGATCCAAGGCTACATCCGTCTCCAACTGCCCGCCGGCGCCGCCAATCCCGCGCCCCCCGTCGGTCCCGCGCTCGGCGCGCAGGGCGTTAACATCATGGCGTTCTGCAAAGAATTCAACGCCAAGACCAAGGATCAGAACGGAATGATCCTCCCCGTGGTCATCACGGTTTACTCGGATAAGTCCTTCACCTTCATCCTAAAGAGCCCGCCGGCGTCCGTCCTTCTGAAGAAGGCCGCCAACATCGCCTCCGGTTCCGCCAAGCCCAATCAAGACAAGGTAGGCAAGGTCACCAAGAAGCAGCTCGCCGAGATCTATAATATCAAGAAGGCCGACATGAACGCCAAAGACGTTGAGGCCGGTATCAAGGTCATCGCCGGCACCGCCCGCAACATGGGCATCGAAGTCGTCGACTAATTTTCCTCTCGCCGGCGCTTCCCCACCGAAGCACCGGCACCCATGACCACCCAACCGCGGGAGATCCTTCCCGGATCGCTCGAACCGCTAGGAGTCCACAATGCCGAAACAACCCAGCAAACGCTACCGGGCCGCCGTCAAGGCCGCCGACCTCACCAAGAGCTACACTCTCGCCGAAGCTGTCGAGATTCTTGGCAAGTTCCCCAAGGCCAAGTTCGACGAGACCGTTGAGCTCTCCATCCGTCTCGGTGTCGATCCGACCCAAGGCGATCAGATGGTGCGCGGCACCACCCCGCTCCCCAATGGTTCGGGCAAGAAAGTCCGCGTCCTCGTCTTCACCGACAATGCGGAAGCCGCCCTCAAGGCCGGCGCCGACCATGCCGGTCTCGCCGACATGATGGCCAAGGTGAACGAAGGCTGGCTCGACTTCGACGTCGCGATCGCGACCACCGAAGCGATGAAGCAGGTTCGCACTCTCGCCCGCGTCCTCGGTCCCAAGGGCCTCATGCCCAACCCGAAGTCCGGCACCGTAACCGACGACATCGTCGCCGGTATCAAGGCAGTGAAAGCCGGTCGCGTTGAGTTCAAGATGGACAAGGCCGCCAACGTCGGTGTCGGCGTCGGCAAGCGCTCCTTCAACTCCGCCGCCATCGCCGAGAACGTCGCCGCCGTCATCGACGCGGTTTCCAAGGCAAAGCCCAATTCCTTCAAGGGCATCTACATCAAGTCCGTCACCCTGTCGTCCTCGATGAGCCCCGGCGTCCAGCTGGCCTCCACCGAGTTCAGCAAGGCCTAACCCTCACCCGGAGCCAACCAACATGCGCGCCGAAAAGAAATATCTCATCTCCGAAGTCGAGGGTCACCTCAAGAAGTCGGACTACGTCATCCTCGCCAACTTCACGAAGGTCACCGTCTCCGACACCGCCGAGCTGCGCAAGCG
>CAMLNJ010000094.1 GCA_946481225.1 uncultured Verrucomicrobiota bacterium
ACGCCCGCGCCCGCGCCGCCTACCACCGCGCCGGCTTCGTCGCGGAAACACGCGATCTCATGACGCTCCGCCTCGCCTGATCGGCGCGCGACCCACACCCATGTCGTTCAAAAATCCGCTCAAGCGCCCCGTCAGCCGCGACACCACGACCCATTCGTCAGGGGAGATCCTGCGCCGGCTCGCGTTCGCCGCCTTCTGGTTGTCCCTCGTGCTCGCGCCGGTGCTTGCCCTCCTTGCCCTGGCCGGTCGCGACGAGGGCCTGATGCGCGGCGCCTGGATTTCGGCGGCCCTTTTCATCGCGCTGCTGCTCGCCCGGCCCTGGTGGAAAAACGCGGCGCCCGTCGGGCCGGACGTCGAGGCGCCGCCATCGCCGATTCCCCCGCACGCCTCGGTCGTCTCCGCCCCGTCCAAAGACGCCTCCGCCGCGCATCCCCTCCCTCGCGTGCTGCTGCTCGACGCCTCTCTCGCCGGCCCCGGCGGCAACTCCTCGGCCTTGCTCGATCTGCTCGCCGCGCGGCTCACCCCGGCCGCCGTGGTGGAGCGCGCCGCCTTGTCCGGGCCCGCCGCCCGCGACTTCGCCGCGCTCGAGCCGGCGCTCCGCGCCGCCGACGCCTTCGTGTTCGCCACCGGCACGCATTGGGACTCGTGGAGCTCGGCGCTGCAAAAATTCCTCGAGGACGCCACGCCCGCCGAGGCCTCCGCGCTCTGGCTCGGAAAACCCGCCGCGGTGCTCGTCACCGAGCACTCGGTCGGCGGCAAGGCCGTGCTCTCGCGCCTCCAAGGCGTCCTCGTCACCCTCGGCTGCTCGCTGCCCCCGCTCTCTGGTCTCGTCGTCGCCAAATCGTCCCAGCTCGCCCGCCGCCACTGCCCCGACCCCGCCGAGAGCGACGACTTCTGGTCGACGGAGGACCTCGCCGTCGTGGCCCACAACCTCCTCGCCGCCATCCGCTCGCCCGCCCCCGCCTGGCTCGCCTGGCCGGTGGACCGCGCCGGCTATCGGCAACGCTGGCTCCGCGATGACTCCTCCTGAGCCGAGCCGCGCTCGTATCCATCAGGACGTGACGCGCGAGCGTTTCACGCCGTTCACGCCGGACCGCATAGCTGCGGACCCGACCGCTGGATCGGACCGCCAAGCTGTGGGCCCGGCCGCTGGCCGGGCAGCCAGGCCGTCGGCCTGGCCTACACCGCCGCGCGGGCCTACGGCGCCACCACGAAAGTGCTGACCGAACCGGCGGGGAGGGACGCCCTAAGCGTGTCGCCATCGCGGCGGCCCCCCATTTGGAGCACGAAGTCGTGCGCCTGCTTCGAGGAGTTGGCGACCACGACCACGATGCCGCCGTCCGGGTTGCGGAAAGCGATCCGGTCGCCCCACGGGCCGGTGCCGCGCACGCGCTTGGCGCCGGGCTTCACATACCGGCTGAAGTGGCGCATCACCTGATACTCGCCGTTGTAGGTCACCTTGCCCGTGGCCCGATCCACCGTGATCAACGCGTTTTGCCGCCACTTCCACGTGCTCATGCCGGTCTCGTTGAGCACCATGTTCCACGCGAAGTAGCTGCCCGCGCCGTTCTCGAGGTAGCGCTTCATCAAGCCGTAGAGACGCTGGGCGTCGGCCCACGAATTTTCGCCCCGGTTGCACTCGGTCTCCGACTGCATGAGCTTCTTCTCGGGATACAACTCCGCGGCGACGCCGATTTGGGTGCGGCTGTCGTATTGGAACGCGATGCCGGAGAGAAACGCGTTCGCCTTCGGATCCTCGAGAACGGTGACGAGCCGCGCGTTGGCGTTTTCCCCGTGGTCGGAGGGATCGCCGTTCAGGCCGAGCCACAGCTCCACGTCGATCTTGCGGCTCTTCAACGTCGGGCCGAGGTAGTCGCCGACAAACTCGCGAAGCTGGTCCGCGGTCCAGCGGCAGGTCGGGTAGACGTTGAGGATGTTCGGCTCGTTTTGCGGACTGAGGCCGTAGACCGGTATGCCGAGGGCGCGGTAATCCTCGATCCAACGCGCGAGGTAGACCGCGTAGGCGCCGAGGATGGGCGCTTCCCACCTCAAGGAGCCCTTGGAGTAGCTGTTGTTGGTCTTCATCCACGCAGGCGGGCTCCACGGGGAGCCCCAGCAGCGGAGCTCAGGGCGGACTTTTTGCGCCGCCCGGACGAAGGGGATCAGGTGCTTCTTGTCGCGCTCCAGGGAAAAGCTCCGCAGGGCCAGGTCGCCCGGCTCGTCGGCCAGCGAGTAGCCATCGAGCGCGAAGTCGCTCGCGCCGATCGGCAGGCGGGCCAAGTTGAACGCGCAACCTTGGTCGCCAAACAGCGCGGACAACACCTCCGCGCGGTCGGCGTCGGAAGCCTTTTCGAGAGCCACCCAGCCGAGCTCGTTGAAGCAGCCGCCAAATCCTTCGATGGTCTGATAAGTCTTGTCGGGCCAGACACGCAGTTGCGCGGGCGCATCCGGGCTCGCGGTTTGCAGCGGAGGCCCGGGCATCTCTTTCCACGGCTGCTCGCCGGTGCTGCAAATCCAGGTGACCGGACCGGCGAGGGCGGAGGGCGACGCGGGCAAAAGAGCCAGCAGGCTGGCGGCAAAGAGTCCGGGGAGGCGGAAGCGGGGCGGTATCATACCTCGGAAGAAGGCCTCTTTTCCGGTCAAACCCGACAGATAATCTTCGCGAAAAGGCGACGCCGGAAAATCGGCGCCGCGCGTCTCGACGTTTCTTTGGTGGGCCCTGCGGGATTCGAACCCGCAACCAAGGGATTATGCGCACCACTTCGGCTTTCGCCGCCGCCGCGCCAGGAGAGGCGCGTCGTTCGTGGTCCGGACTATGCCTTCGCCATGCCGTCGCGGATACGACGGCGCAGGCGGGTGATTATAGTCTCTACACCTTCGGCGCGTGAAACACGCGCCGCTTGGCTCGGCGTTGGGAGTTTAAACCGTTCACCGAAGTTACACCTGACTGACGGCGGCTTTCGCCGCCGCCGACCCGATTTCTCAAGTCCCCTGCTCTGACCATTGAGCTAAAGGCCCGTTTTCCCAAAGAACCCCTGCATGACGGGCGCCCGCGGGCGCGGCGGCAAGTAAAAGGTCGCGGCTCGCCGTCGAACGGGCGCAACAGGAAGTGATGTCGGCCGGATTCGCCTCCTGCGTGGCATGGGCGTCCCCGCCCGCTTCCGGAACATGAGGAACACGCCGATACGACGCCCGGCACCTGACATCACTTCCCGCCCGCGAGCATCTTGCGCCAGTGCTTCTGCGCGGTTCGCACCAGGCTGCCCGGCTGCGTGGTGTAGTAATCGTAGCCGCCGGGATTCCGCGCGATCATCTCCGCGTAGGTCTGGTAGACCTCGCCGTCGCGCCCCGGGAAAATCGGCCGCCCGCTCTCCAAATCGTAGAAACGGGCCCAATACACCTCGGTGGATGCCGGATCGACCTGGTAGACCGTTTTCCCGCCGACCTTGCGCTTCGCCACGTCGGTGACCTTCGCCTGCTCGAACCACGCCAAACCGGCCTCGATCGCCGCGACGAGCTCCGGGGAGGGCCGGCGGCGCGACATCAAAAACCGCAGCACACGCACGCTCTCCATTCCGCTTAGCGCCGCGGGCTCCATCTTGCGCGCGGACGAGGGCGCGAGCGTCAGCGGATCATACTGCGCGCACCACACGGTCTTCCGCCCCGCCTGTTCCACCTGAAGCTTGAGCAGGCAGGCCACGCCCGCGTCGAGCGCGCGGGCGATCCGCTCGCGTCGCGGCGCGTCGATCCACGCGAAGGCCGGGTCCGGCGCATCCGCCGCCGCGGCTTGGAGCAACTCGAGCACGTTCGTCAGCGCGTTGTCGTTGAGCGTGATGTCGTCGTGATAACCGCCCTCGAGAGGGTAGACCTGCGGCCAGCCGCCGTTCGGGTATTGCGCCTCGATCACGTAATCGAGGCCGCGCAACACGGCGGCGCGGCAATCCTCGCGCCCGGTCGCCTGCCACACGCGGGCGAGGAACCAGATCTGGCTGGTCGTGGCCCCGTTGTCGAAAGTGGCCAGATAGTGCGAGCGCTGGCCCGGTTCGTTTTGAGAGGTGAACAACATCCCGGGCCGGCGCGGCCCCTCGGCGTAGCCGGTGTGCTTCGACCAACCGCCGCAAGGCGCCTGATAGGAGAGGATCGCGTCCGCGAGCCGCCCTGCCTCCTCGGCGCCATACCATGCCGGCGCGGCCTCCTCGGACGATTTGAAGTCGCCCCCCGACGGAGCGCGCCGCGGAGCGATCAGGGCGTGGGCGCGCAACTCCGCTTCGATCGCCTCGGCATCGGCCCGCGCGGCGGCCGCGGAACGCGCGAGATACCCGCTCCACGCCTCGCGACCGGAAGGTGTCAGCGTCTCGAGGCGTTCCGGCTCGACCGGCGCCGCGAGGACAAACCCTCCGGCGCCCGTGAGCGCCCCGATGATCGCGAGTTTCGAGAAGAGAGAGTTCATACCACGGAAAAAACCTGTCGCCATCGCGCCCGGGGAGCCGCGCGCGACGGCGCTCAAAACGCCCCCGCCAGCTGCGGATCCTCCTCGCGCCGCGGAGCGAGATCCGCGCGACCGGCGCCGACCTCCTCTTCTCGCCAAATCGCCGGCAGCGAGACCAGTGCGGGCAGGTTTCGTTGACCGCGCTGCCGGTCGAAATGGCCGCGCGAGAGGACATCCACCGCGCGCGCCGCGACATCGGCCCAACGAAGATCAAGCCCGGTCGCGGACGCGGCGCCGCCCCCGATCGCGTCCAGCGCGTAAACGGGCAGCCCGCCGTCGTGCGGCGGCTGGTCGGCGACGAGCAACGCGTCGACCTCCTCCTCCCGCCGCCAGCGCTCCAGCGCCGCGGCCGGGACGAGCCGGCTCTCGAGAACGAGCGGGGCCGGCAGGTCGGACCGCGAAAACGCGGAGTGCCGCAAGGTCTCGTAGGCCGACAGCCAGCGATGGTTCATCACGGGATCGCCGTCCCCGTGCAGCAGGAGGCCAGGCCGCATCCGGCCGAGCCGGGCAAGCCGGCCGCGCGCGAGCCCCAACGCCTGACGATAATCGGGCGCCACCGCGTCGACGTGCTCCGCCCCTTCCTCGGGCTCGTCCACGTAGACCGTCGGACAGCCGGCGGTGGAGAGCAGGGCGCGATGTTCGGACCGGCAGGACGCCGAAGGCAGGAGCAGGACGCCGACCACGCCGCGGGCGTGGAGCACGCCCGGCAGACGCGCCCAATTCTCCGCCGCCTGCGCAAGCGGGTCGATCTTGAAGCCGAGCTCGTTCGCGCACCGCCCCGCCGACTCGCGCAGGATCGCCCGCCGGCGCCGCGCCGAGGGCGAAAGCCGCGCCTCGTCATCCGCGGAGACGAGCGCGATCAAGCCGCGAAACGTGCGCGAACAGGAACGGCGCATCTGCGCCATGAGCTCGCTCGCCACCGGATCGAGACGATAGCCCATGCGCCCCGCTTCCTCGACCACGCGCCGACGCGTCTCCTCCTTCACGCGCGGGCTGCCGCGCAACGCCTCCGACACGGTCGCGCGCGAGAGATTCAAGCCGGCGGCCAGACTGCGGATGGAAGGGGTGTCGGGCATGGCGCGAAAGAAACCGGGGCAACAAGGCCTTTTCGGCGACGCGCGGGAAGAAGTCGAAAAATTCGCCGCGCTAATCTTAGCGCAACTCGCGCGGCGCCTCGGCCGAGGGCTCGACCAGCCAAGGCTCGCCCTTGGCCGGCTTGATCTCGACGTTGCGCAACGTGATCCCGCGCGCGGCGGCGAGACGCAGGCCGGTCGGCGCCTCGATAAAGACGTTCTCCATCGCGATGTCCGCGACGGGCTCCTCCGGCAGGCCGATGATGATGCCCGCCGTCTTGGTGCCGCCGGTCGAGCGGACGTCGCGGATGCGGATGTTTTTCCAGACGGGCGTGCGCGGATCGCGCGACTCGGGGGCGGTGTCCGCGACGCCGGGCTTGGGCGTGGTGCGGTTCGGGTAGTAGCTCGTGATCTGGATCGCCACCTCCACGTTGCGCAAGGTGAGGTTCTCGTAGACCAGGTTCTCCACCACGCCGCCCCGACCGCGCGCGGATTTCAGGCGGATGCCCGCCTCGGTGCCGTCGAAAACGCAGTCGCGCACCACGACGTTTTTCACGCCGCCGAAGGTCTCGCTGCCGATCGACATGCCATGGCCGCCAAGGAAGGTGCAACCCTCGACCAACACGTCTTCCACCGGTCCGTGATCCGGGTGGCCGGACTTGATCGCGATGTTGTCGTCGCCGGTGTCGATCGTGCAGCCGGAGATGTGGACGCGCTTCGAGGCGGCGGGGTCGATGCCGTCGGTGTTCGGCGCGGTGTGCGGGGCGCGGACGGTGACGCCGCGGATGGTCACGTCCTCGCAGCGCGCGGGGATGAAGTGGAACTGCGGCGAATTCGCGAGGGTGACGCCCTCCACGAGCACGCGCCGGGATTTCTCGATGATGAGCAGGCGCGGGCGGCCGATTTCCTCGTTGGAGTCGCCGCGCGCGCGGGCGGCGTCCTTGAACTCGCGCGCGGCGGTCCACCACGCCGAACCCTGGCCGTCGAGCACGCCTTCTCCGGTGATGGCGATATCCTCGACGCCCGAGGCGAGCACGAGCGGCCGGAATTTGCGGTCCTTGATCCGGTAGGCCTCGGGGTCGGTCGAAAAGAGCAGCTTCGCGCCCTTCGCCAGATGCAGGTCGAGCCGGCTCACGAGGGCGAGGTGACCGGTGCGGTATTCGCCGGCCGGCACGACGAGCCGCCCGCCACCCGCGTTTTTCACCGCGGCGAGGGCCTTGGCGAACGCCTCCGTGTCGTCGCCGGCGTCGTCCGCCACCGCGCCGAAATCGGTGACCTTGACCACGGCCGATGGAATGACCGGCGGCGCCACCACCCAAGAAGGGGCGCCGAAAAGCGGCGCGGCCAGCAGAACGAGGAGAACGGGATGCGCGCGGCGGCGGAGTTTCACGGGGAACATGCGGATGCGGGGCGGGAACGGGAGGCCCCAGGGCCTCGGGGGAAGAGAAGGGAAACAGGGGCTGCGCGAAGTGTCGGCGCGGAGGCGGGCCGGAACAAAGGCCGCCTCGCGCACATTGTTGCGCAGGGCCGGCGCCAGCTCCTTCGCTCAAACGGCGACGCGCCGAGCCTTGGCCCGCGGGGCCGGCGCGGGAATCGCGGCGGCGGACCGCGTCTCCATCCAAACGCCCGGCACGAGCACATGGTGGGGCTCGGTCGGCAACCCCGTTTCCCCGCGATGCATCATGCCGACCAGCATGTCCACCGCGAGCGCCCCCACGATGCCCGGATCGAGATGAATGCCCGCGAGGCCTTCCTGGGGCTTGTCGTTCACGAGGAGGAAAACCTGCGTGGAATGGAGACGACGCGCGCCCGGGCCGGCGAGCAGGCTCACGACCGGATCGCCGTGCGTCGCGAGCACCACATCGGGCCGATGGGTTTCAAACCAGCGCAGGAAATGCGCGGGAAACTCCTCCGCCGCGCGATATTCGCAGTAGGGAATCCGGTTTTCCGGCGACAGGCGCAGCTGCAGGCGAAGATAGGCCCCGAGCCAGCGATCACCCATGTTCGGGCTGTCGTCGGGCTCCGACATCACAAAGCCGATCCGGCGAAATCCCTTTGCGAGGCAATGGTCCATCGCGATGGCGGCGGAGGCGAAGGCGTCCTCGGCCACGCGATGAAGGTCGGGCTTGGACAAGGTCAGCCCGAGCGCGACCGCGGAAAACTGCTCCCAGGGCAAATGGATCTCGCTCTTGCCCGGGGGAAGGCGGCCGACGAGCAGGCCGTTGATGCCACGGCTGGAGAGGATCTGCACGAAGCGCGCGGCCGTCATGCCCGGCTCGCCGAGCCAAAAATGCTCCAGCTTGTAGCCAAGCTCGATGGCCCGCGCCGCCGCGCCGGGGAAATAGTCGGGCCGATCATGATGCGGCGGACGCCATCCGTAGCGGGTCGGATAGTTGGTCACATAGGCCAGCACGACGTGCCGCGGCGCGCGACGCGTGCGGCGCGAGCGCATGAGCGCGGTGACGAGCGGATTCGAGCGGTAGCCGAGCTCGCGCGCGATCCGCTGGATCTTCGAGCGCACATCCGCGGAGATTCGAGGATTGTCGCGAAGCGCGAGGGAGACGGTGGACCGATGCACGCCGGCTTTCTCGGCCACGTCCTGAAGGGTCGCTGGGGCAGACATGGGGCGGGGAATGGCCCGCAGAGGGGGGACGCGCTCGATTTTAGTCAACGATAAGCGCACTCGCGCCAATTGGCGACGACTCGGCCCCCCGCAAAGCTCCCGCGCGAACCCCGCCCCATGAAAGTCCTTTCGCTTCGACACATCCTCGCGCGCGCGTCGCTGGCGCTGACGCTCGCCTCCGGCGCCGGCCTCGCCTCCGCCCAAGACCTCTTCGTCGCCCTCGCGACGAAGGGCAACGTCCAGCCCCTCCTCGCCATTCCCGCGCCCGGCAACGGCTGGGAGCACAGCGCCGCCGCGCCCGTTCCCGGCACGCAATGGAATCGGGTTCGCCGCCCGGCCGGAATCGAGGCCACCGATCCCGCCATTCGCACCGAACCCGCGACCGCCGCTGGAAAAACCGGTCGCTTCCCGCTCGGCGAAAATGAATCCGTCCCGCTCGTGGACGCGACCGGCAAGCCCAGCGCCGCCCGTCTCGCCATCTCCGTGAACATCGCCTCCTTCGCGAACGACAAGCCCCGCTCGGAGCCAACCTTCCATTCGAAAAGCAAACAGGCGGTCCCCGCCGGCCTGATGGACGGCGCGTGGCGCGTCT
>CAMLNJ010000095.1 GCA_946481225.1 uncultured Verrucomicrobiota bacterium
CAGGCGGCCAACAGCTTGTGCGAAACGACCCGAGCCGACTTCCGTTTCTCGGCTCAGTTCACGCTCGGGTAGCTGCCCAGCCACTTCACCAGCGGGCAAAACGCGCGCAGCTCGGCCAAGGCGTCCTTCATCGCCGGGTCCTCGTAGTGACCCGCCACGTCGATGAAAAACAGATAGTCCCACGCGCGGCGCTTGCTCGGCCGCGACTCGACCTTCGAAAGGTTCAAGCCGCGCGAACTGAATGGCGTAAGCATCTTCATGAGCGCGCCGGAATGCGCCGCCGCGGATTCGCCGAGCGAGATCACGAGGCTCGTCATGTCGCGCCCGCCGCCGACCGGCCCGGAGGCCTTTTTCCCGATGACGAAGAAGCGCGTGGTGTTGTCGTTTCGATCCTGGATGTTGCGCGCCAGAACGGGCACGCCGCGCGCCTGCGCGGCCAGCTCCGCGGCGATCGCGGCCGCGCCGGGCTCGGTGTTCGCGATCTCGACCGCCTTCGCCGTGCTCGCCGTGTCGATCAATTGCGCATGCGGCAGGTGGCGTTGCAGCCAGGCGCGGCACTGCGCCAGCGCCTGGTCCTTTGAGTAGACCTTCTCGACGCGCTCCATCGGCGTGGCCGAAATGAGGGCGTGGTTGATCTCGAGATAGATCTGCGCGACGGCCTTCAACTCGCTCTCGACGAAGCCATCGAGCGCCTCGCGCACCGAACCTTCGGTCGAGTTCTCGATCGGGATGATGCCATAGTCGGCCTCGCCCTTCTCCACCGCGGTGAAAATGTCGCCGATGGTCGCGATGGGCGCGTAATCCACGCTCGCGCCGAATTTCTTGATCGCGGCGGCGTGCGTGTAAGTCGCCTCGGGACCGAGGTAGGCGATTTGCAACGGCTTCTCCAACGCGATGGCCGCGGACATGATCTCGCGGTAGATCGCCTTGAGCGCCTCGGGCTTGATCGGGCCTTCGCTGAGCGAAGTCACCTTGCGGAACACGGCGTCTTCCCGTTCGGGCACGTAGATCTGGCCGCCGCTGCTGCGCTTCACGCGGCCTATCTCGGCCGCCAGCGTCAGGCGCTCGTTGAGCAGGCGCACGATCTCGCGGTCGTGGGCGTCTATCTGTTCACGGATGGGCTGGAGCGGGTCGGCGGACATGCGGGCGAAAATTGCAGAGGATCGGCGGGCGGTTCAGGCGGCGGGCTCGTTCTTGGCGGAATCGCGATCAGCGACGTCGTCCCCGGCCGGCCCGGACGCGGCGGGGGCCTCGCCCTCGATGCTTTCCTCGACCTCGTCTTCGCCCGAGGACCCGGACGAAGCGTCGGCGGCCCCCTCGACGTGCTCCTCGACATGCTCGATCTCCACCGGCTCCAACGAGGGCGACTCGCCTTCGCCTTCCTCGAGCGGGAGGCCCATCTCGGCATCGGCGGGCGGCGTGACGTTGGCGGCGCGGTTGAGCCACTCGTCGATCTGGCGCGGCGAAAGCACATCGGAGGCGGGCAGCTCCATGAGCGACTTCACGCCGACGAACTCCAGGAACTTGTCCGTGGTTCCGTATTGGAGCGGGCGTCCTGGCAGATCGGCGCGGCCGACGATGTAGACGAGTTCGCGCTCCATGAGCTTGGCAAGGCCGGCGTCGGCGGAAACGCCGCGAATGGCCTCGATCTCGGAGCGCGTCACCGGCTGGCGATACGCGACCACCGCGAGGGTCTCGATCGCGGATTGGGTGAGTTTCACCGGCGGAGGCTCGTCGCGCTGGATGCGAATCCACTTCGCGAAACGCGGATGGGTGACGAGGCGGTAGCCCTGCGCGCCGTCGATCAGGAGATAGATGTCGTTGAGCGCCTTCAGCTCCTCGGCGAGCGCGTCCATCGCCTCGCGGATCTGCGCCGCGGTCACCAACGACGGAACGTCGACGTAGAGCTCGGCGTCCACCGGCGCGAGGCCAAGCGGGTTTGTTTCCTCGACCGTGGTGGCGAGCGACTCGCCTTCGGCGGTGGCCGAAGCGGACGGGATGGACGCGTCCGCCGGCGCTTCCGCGGTCTCGCCGCCCTCGGTTTCCTCGACGATCAGCGGCGCCTGCGCCTGATCATGGTAGCGCGTAAAGATGGTCTGGATGTCTTTGATCGTGAGCGGCTGGCTCGACGAAAAGAGCAGGGCCTTGAGCACCAGTTTGAGATTGAACGCCATGCGAGGGAAAGGGCGCAGCAAACTCGCCGCCCCACCCTGCGCGCAATCCCGAATTCCGGACGCAGGGGAATGGGCGTCGGCCGCTCGGCCATCGAGCGTCGACGCGCAAACCGCACGGGGTGGGCGGCCGGCTCCGCCTGCGCGGAACACGATTCAAGGCGCGAGGGGCGTTTCCGGCCGCATCGTCTACTCAGCGGGCTCGCTGACCTCGACCACCTCGACGACCTCGCCGACATGGCGCCAGCGGAGGTTCCAGCCCGCGATAGTCATGCCGTAAACACGGCCCGCTTCGGCGGCCTGGTAGGCGGGCTGGAGATCGAGCGCGAGCAACTGCCGCGCGAGGACAATCACCGCAGGAGGCAGCTTGGCGGCGATAGCAGGGGGGATGAGGATTTGCTCCGGCAGGCGGGTCTGCGGCGCGGCACCGGCCCAGTCGGCGCGCGCTTCGGGCCTGGCCTCGCAATAAGGCAGATAAGGCTTGATGTCGTAGACAGGAGTGCCGTCGACGCAATCGATGCCCTCGACGCGCAACGCCCCGATCTCAATCGAAAGAAGACGCACGAGCGAAAGCCCGAGGCCGTTGGGCCGAAGCGGCGAACGCGAGGCAAAGACCCCCACCCTCTCGTTGCCGCCGAGGCGCGGCGGACGCACGGTCGCGGCGCCGTCCCAAGGCGGATTCTTGTGAAAGCCCGTCACGAGCCAGACGTGCGAAAAGGCCTCGAGACCGCGCACGAAATCGGGAGAGGCGAACTCGGGCAAAAACTCCACCCGCCCCTCCGCGGCCGGCACGATACCCGACTGCCGCGGCACGCCGAACTTCTCGGCGAAAGGCGTGCGAAGGAAGGCGACCGGACGGATCTCGGAATTTTTCACGCGAGGAACGAAGGCGGCGAGGATCGGACACGCAAGGACGCGACCAGAGCCTTCGTCGCCTTCCGTGCCCTCTTCCGCAAGACGCCCGGCCCTGAGGCGCAACCTCCGCCGGGGCGACAACGCCGCGCGCGAAGCGCCTGCCGGGCTTCGATCCCGTTGTCCCCCCCGTGCCGAGTCCCGCCGCCAATGTTCGTATTACGAACATTGGCGCTGGCGTGGCAGCCGCGCCCGTCGCCGGGTGCGAGAGAGGCACACGGCCGGGGACGGCCGTGGCTACAACTCGCGGTTGGATGATCAGGTGGGCGTGAGCGTCCCACACGCGGCTTGCGCGCGGGCGGCCGACTCACGGGCGGAGGGAACCCGCCCGTTATCGGTCATGCGTCCGTGGCGTCCGGGTTCCAACCCGTCCCACGGCTTTCCCTCAGCCGACGATCAGCGACGAGCCGGTCATCTCGGCGGGCTTTTCGAGGCCCATGAGATGCAACACGGTCGGCGCGATGTCGGCGAGGCGTCCGCCGGAGCGCGTCTTCGTGGCCTTGGTGAAGCCGTCGCCGACGATGAAAACCTCGACGAGGTTCAGGGTGTGCGCGGTGTGCGGCCCCTTCAGCTCGGGGTCATACATCTGCTCGGCGTTGCCATGGTCGGCGCAAACGACGGCCTTGCCGCCGACCTGCTTCACCGCGGCGAGGAGCTCGCCCACGCCGGCGTCGGTCGCCTCGCACGCCTTCACGGTCGCGGGGATGGAGCCGGTGTGGCCGACCATGTCGGGGTTGGCGTAGTTCACGACGACGAGGCCGTATTTGCCGGAGAGGATCGCCTCCTTGCTCAGGCGCGTGACCTCGCCCGCGTTCATCTCGGGCTGCATGTCGTAGGTCGCCACCTTCGGGCTCGCCGGGCAGGCGCGGTCTTCGCCGGGGAACGCGTCCTTGTTGTAGTTGTTGAAAAAGAAGGTGACGTGCGGGTTCTTCTCCGTCTCGGCGCAGCGGAACTGCGGTATTCCCGCCTTGGATACGACTTCGCCTAGGATGTTTTTCAACTTGGGCGGCTTCGGGGAGATGATCTTCACCGGCAGGCCGGCCTCATACTCGGTCATCGTGGCGTAGTAGAGGTCGAGCTTGGGACCGCGGTCGAACTCCGCGAAGCCGTCGACGACGAAGGCCTTCGTGATCTCGCGCGGACGATCGCCGCGGTAGTTATAGAACACGACGACGTCGCCGTCGGAGAATTTCGCGAGGGGCTTGCCGTCGGCGCCGAGGATGCCGGTCGCCGGGACGAACTCGTCGCCCTTCTGGGTCTCGGAAAGCGGATTGTCGTAGTAGTGCTGCACGGCCGCCTCGGCGGACGTGGCGGTGGCGGCGTAGGCGCGGCCGGTGAGGCAGTCGTAGGCCTTTTGCACGCGCTCCCAGCGGTTGTCGCGGTCCATGGCCCAAAAACGGCCGGTGATGGTCGCGATGCGGCCGTAGCCGCCCAGTTCCTTGATCTTGGCCTCGACCTGGCGGACATAACCGAGGGCGGAGGTCGGGGGCGTGTCGCGACCGTCGGTGAAGCCATGCACGAAAACGCGGTCGGCGGCGATGCCGTCGGCCTTGGCCTGGGCGAGCAGGCCGTAGAGGTGTTCGAGCATGCCGTGCACGCCGCCGTCGGAGACGATGCCCATGAGGTGAAGCTTTGCGGAGGGATTGGCGCGAAGGCGGGTGATCGCGCCCTGCCAGGTGACGTTGGGCACCAGCTGCTTTTCCGAGAAGAGCTTGTTGAGGCGCACGAGCTCCTGGTCGACGACGCGACCGGCGCCGATGTTTTCATGGCCGACCTCGGAGTTGCCCATCTGACCGTCGGGGAGGCCGACGTCGAGACCGCTGGCGGAAACATAGGCGACCGGAGCGGTGGCCTGGAGCGCGTCGTCCGCAGGTTTCTTGGCAAGGGCGACGGCGTTAAAGGACGCCTGGGCGGGGTCGGGATTGCGGCCCCAGCCATCGCGGATAATAAGGAGAACAGGTTTGCGCGCGGTGCTCATGTGGTGAGAGTAGGAACCGACCAGACGAACTGGATTTTCCCCGCTCGCCAACCCCTGAGTTCACCCCGGCGCCGGCAAGGCAATTGCTAGGCTAAATATCCCAAATGACGCTGATCATCCGCGATCAATTGGTTAACCCGCCGACGTGGTTCGCGTCGTTCCGGGACCTCACCCTCTACTGCAACATCTTCCTCCGCGACGACATCGTCATCGAGAGCGAAGACCCCGACCCCTACGTGCGCTACATGCGGGCGCGCGGCGGGTTGGATTTCGTGGCCGATTTCGTGCGGCCCGGCGCCGAGGAAGGCGTGCATCTCGATGTGGAGCGCAACTATCCGCGCTCGATCATCACGGACCGGATCGCCCCGGAAAACGTCCATCGCCTCATCGCCGGCATCCGCGCGATGCGCCGCGGCCCCGCGGGCTGAGAACCTTATAACTACGGGTTCCTCGGATGCGCACGGATGCCTGAGACTTGGAACCGGATTAGGATCACCCGCCGGGTGAGCGAATGCCACGTCTTGAACTGCGGTTTTCCGACTGAAAAGCGCCGCCGAATCACCTCGAAACGACCGGTCCACCGCACGTTCTAAACTCAGAGATCCGCCGGCCAGATCCGATACGCGATGCGATGAAAAGTGGTCGGGCTCTGCCAGGAACCCACGCCGAGGCCTATCTCCGGACGCACCTGCCACAGCGGTGGTATCCGCAAATTTTGGCCGCCGAGCTCCCAAGCCATGCGGGGCTCGCCGTCCCACGAGGCCGAGACCTTGCTTCCCCTCACCTCCAGGATCAGGCGATGTTTCTGGCCGTTCTCCAGCCGCGTGGGAAAAAATCGGCCCATTTTGCGCATATCCCGGCCATCGATCATCTGCAGCCCCGCGATACCCAAGTCCCAGGCGTCGACCTCGAAGGCGCCGACCCCGGACAAGGTCGGCAAAAACACCGCGACCGAGTTTCGCCCTCCATTTCGGGTGAACTCCACCGCGATGTCGTAGTTGATCGCGAGCCGCACCGGCAGCGCGAGCGCGCAACGCTCCTCCCCGGAGACCAATTCGCCTCGCACCATGCGCCACTCGCCCACGATGGCGTCGCTCGCCGGCTTCACGTCGGGCAAGATCCACGTCCATGGGACGACCACGGGCTCCGGCTTGGGCTCCGCGGCCGGAGCCGTGCGCGCCTCGTTCGCCGCGGCGGGTCCGGGCGCCGGCCCGAGCGGATCGGAGGGCATGGTCGGCGCGGGCTGGGGAACGGAAACCGGCGGCTCCCAAGTCGCCGGAGAAGGCTCCGGCGGCGGAGTGGCCGGTTCGAGCGCCGCGGCGGCCTCGGCGGCGGCGCGCGCCGCGCGGGCGGCGTCGGCCGCGGCCAGCGCCTCGGCGCGCTCCCGCCGCGCCTCGAGCAGGCGGAGCTCCGTGACCACCGCCGCCGAACGCGCCGCCACTGCGGCCGCCTCGCGTTCCGCGCGGATGATCTCCGAACGCGCCCAGACCAGCGCCAGACACACCAGCGTCACGCCGAGCACGATCAGACGGCGCTGCCGGCGGCGCTGCGGCGCGCGGCACGCGTGCTCGAAAAGCCGCGCAAACTCCGCGCCGCTTTTGGGACGCCGCACCGGATCCGTCGCCATCGCGGCGTCGAGAAACCCGTCCACCTCGGCCGGCACGCGCGCGATCCGGGACGGGCGGGCGTAGGCGCCGCGTGGCACCCGCCCGGTCAACATCTGGTAAGTCATCACGCCCAGCGCATAGATGTCGGCCGCAGCGGAAACCTTGCCCGCGGATTCCATCTGCTCGGGCGCCATATACTCGAAGGTGCCGAAAACGGCGCCCGTGACCGTGAGCCCGGCCGTGAATCCGCCCCCGGCCGCGTGTGCCAAGCCAAAGTCGGACAAAGTCAGCCGCCCGTCGTCGAGCACCAGAACGTTGGCCGGTTTGAGATCACGGTGGATGATTCCGCGCGCATGCGCCGCGTCGAGCGCCTCGGCGATTTGCCGGACCCAGGCGACCACCTTCAAAGGCGGATGGGCGCGGCCGTCGAGGAGCTTGGAAAGGTCTCCGCCGCCCGCCCATTCCGTCACCAGGTAAAGCGTGCCGTCGGGCAGCGCGCCAAAATCGTGGATGTGCAGGATGTTCGGGTGGTTCAACCCCGAGAGGATGCGGGCCTCCCGCTGGAAACGCTCGCGCGCCTCCGCGTCCGGCGTCGAGCTGGTGGGCAGAATCTTGACCGCGACCGTCCGGCCGAGCCGACACTGTTCCGCTTGATAGACGGCGCTCATGCCGCCGACCCCCGCCAGCGCCGCCACATGCAGTCCGGGGATCGAGTCGCTCAACGACGACGCCTCGGGCGCCCGCCAGCGTCCGCTCCCGGTGCCGCCCTGCGCCCCCCCGGCGCCCGTCCCCGCGCCCCCGGCATCGGCACGAGGGGCCTGGTCGGCCGGAGGACTCGCCGGCGGAAGATTGCCGACCGAAGGACGCGGCTCGCCGCCTTCGGGGGGCAAGGAAGAGTCGCCGCGGCCCGTCATCAAAGGAACCTCCCCGCGTGGAAACGGCGCGCCGTCCCATGAACGCGACCACGCGTCGGGCCGGCGAAGGGCAAAATCCACGCGGACTGCGATCGGGGTGTCATCGGTTGCGTGCCGACAATTTGGATGTCTTCGATTTGCCGCCGCAAGTCCTCAAAGCGCTTTCGGCCCGATGCTCGCGAAGCTCTCCGCCTGCGCGCGCGCCCGCCGAAACGCCGCGGACCGGGCCCTTTGCGTCCCCCGTTTGACAAACCCCGCCCGCGTCCGCCCCATTGGCCCCTTCCATGTCCCAGCCCAAACGCGCCGTCCTGCTCGTCAACCTCGGTTCGCCCGACTCCACCGACGTTCCCGATCTCCGCCGTTACCTCCGCGAGTTTCTCGGCGACGCGCGCGTCATCGACCTCAAGCCCCGCTGGCTGGCGAAGTTTTTGGTCAACTGCATCATCGTCCCGACCCGGGCGCCCAAATCGGCAAAGGCCTACCGCGAAATTTGGACGCCGGAGGGCTCCCCGCTCGTCGTCACCTCGATGAATGTGCAGCGAAAACTCGTCGCCGCGCTCGGGCCCGAGACGCCCGTTTTTCTCGCTATGCGCTACGGCACGCCGTCTATCCCGAGCGTGCTCCAGGCCATCGCCGCGGCCGGCGTCGAGGAGATCCTCCTCATCCCGCAATACCCCCACTACGCGATGTCTTCATGGGAGACCGTCGTCGTAAAAGTCCAGGAGGACGCGAAAGTCCACGCGCCGAAAATCAGGATCGCCTGCGCGCAGCCCTTCTACGAGGACGCCGACTACATCGAGGCGCTCCACGCCGTCTCCAAGCCCCATCTCGACGACAACCCGCACGACCACGTCCTGTTTTCCTACCACGGCATCCCCGAGCGCCACCTGCGCGTCGGCGACGCCTCCAAGGCCCACTGCACGATCGCGCGCGATTGCTGCAACAGCTGCTCCGCCGCCCATGCCATGTGCTACCGGGCCCAGATCACCAAGACCACCCAGGCCTTGGTGAAACGCGCCGGCATCCCCGACGGCAAATGGTCGATCTCCTTCCAGTCGCGCATCGCCGGCGAACCGTGGATCTCGCCCTACACGGACCACGTGCTCGAAGAACTGCCGAAGCAGGGAAAAAAGCGCCTGCTGATCATCACGCCCGCGTTCGTCACCGACTGTCT
>CAMLNJ010000096.1 GCA_946481225.1 uncultured Verrucomicrobiota bacterium
TTCGCCGGGCTGGTCGGTGACGGTGGAGTCGCCGGCGAGGTAGATCGTGAGGGCGGAGTCGGCGGGCTTGATTTCGAGGCCGGCGACGGCGGGGTGGGAGCCGTTGAACTCGAGGATGAGCTTGTCGTCCCAGTGCCAGTAGTCGCGTTCGCGGTCCTTGAGTTTGACGCGGCCGCCGCCGGCGATGGCGGGCGTGCGGATGTTGACGGTGAAGGCATGGGCTTCGACGGCGCCTTTTGCGGTGCGGACGTCCTCAAGCATGAGGCGGCGGCTTTCGGCTTTGACGGTGTTATCGGAGGGGGCCGTCGGGTCGCCGAGGTAGACGGTCACGTCGTAGTTCCCCTCGGGCAGGTCGACGATGAAGGAGAAGGGCTTGGAGCCGACGAGCGCGTCCTTCGCGTAGCCTTCGGCCGATCCGGATTGGACTGCGAGGCCGGTCGCGGCGGCGAGGCCGTGGCCGCGTCGGGGGGAGTAGATCGTCTCGGTGGAGACGAGCGTGGACTCGGGCGCGGAGGCGGCGGCGCCGAAGTCGAAGCGCAGCGGGAAGGACGGCGCGGCGAAGAGCGACGAAAGGCCGCCGAGTCCGAAGGCGAGGAGCGGGAGCGAACGCATGGGGGATGAGGAACCGGAATACGATCAGGGAGTGCGGGGGACGCGGTCGCCCACGAGCGCGAGCATCTGGATGGCGGTGAGGCCCCACTGGGAGGAGGCGTTGGTGTTGAGGGCGAAGTTGTCGTCGACGGGATTGGGCGCGTCGGGACCGGAGACGCGGGTGGACTTGAGCGGTTTTTTCATGCCGTAGCCGGCCTTGCCTTCATAGAATTCGCGCCAGGCGCGGGCGGCGAGGGCGGGGTCGTTTTTCCGCGCGGCGGCGTAGGCGGTGAGGCGGGCGTGGGATTCCTCGAGGTTGAGCTTACCGTTGACGGAGAGCTTGCCGAGGGTGGTGCCGACGGCGGCGATCTGCTCGGCCTCGGGCGCGTTGTAGAGGACGCAATATTGGAGCCAGGCCGCGCGGAAGGCGGGGACGTCGAAGAGGGTGTCGAGCTCGGCGCAGAGCTCGGGCAGGCCGAAGACGGCGCTGAGGTGGGAGACGCTCATCTTGTCGGCGGGCACGGGGGCGAACTCGCCGGTGTCGAGATTGAAGGTGGCGACGTCGGAGATGAAGCCATGCGGCTGGGCGCCGATGGTGCGCATGCCGGCGAGGAGCTTGTCGCGGAGGGCCGGGTTCCCGGTGCGCTCCCATTCGGTGAGCCAGGCGAAGGCGAGGGAGCCCCAGTCGGTGCCGAAGCCGACGGCGGCGGCGTCGCGGCGCGGGGGAGAGACGGCCTCCTTGCGGATCTTGCGCAGGGGGTCGAGGGTGAGGAAGGCCTCGTCGGCCCCGACCAGCTCGCGCATGAGGTCGCCGACGCGCTCGTCGGCGGTAAGATAGTAGTAGAAACGTCGATACGCGACGGTGCTGATGCGGAGCTGCTTGGCGGAGCAGCCCCAGTGCTGGACGTTGTGGCGGGTGCCGAGGCCCTTGAAGCGGCCGAGGTGGTAGACGTCGACCTCGCCGGTGTGGCGGGTCATGGCCTCGGCGAGGCGGAAGAGGTCGGCGCGTCCGGAGCGCAGGTAGGAATACCAGAGCCAGAGGTCGGGCGAGAGCTCGGAGTTGGCCCAGGCGAAGCCGCCGACGTCGTAGCGCCACTCATGGCGGTCGGCGTCGTAGCTGTGCATGACATCGCCGTAGTCCCAGAAGCCATACCAGCGGCGCTGCTCCGGCTGGGCGAGGTAGGTGGCGAGGATGAAGTCGAGCTGGTCCTCGATCTTCGCCTTCGCCGGGTGGGATCGGTCGGGGAGGCTCCAGGCGCCGAGGACGCCGGCGGCGTGGCAATGGGCGGGCGAGGCGGCGAGCTGGGGCGGGCGGCGCAAGGCGGCGGCGTAACGCGGGAACTCCTCGCGGGCGGGGGTGGATGCGACGGCGCGGAAGACGAGCTCGTGCGAGCGGGCGATGCCATGGGCGGTGCCGAAGCCTTTCTCGTAGTCCTCGTAGGTGATGTTGAGGCCGCGGAGCTCCTCCTCGTGGGTGTCCATGCCCATGCCGTCGTGGTAAAAACGGAGGTCCATGGGCGGGGCCTCGGGGGACCAGAGCCAGACGGTGACCTCTCCGAGCGCGGTGTGGGCGGAGCGGATGTCGAGTTGCGCGGGGTATTTTTCCCAGAAGTCGCGGACGCCGAAGACGAGGCCGCCGGAGGGGCCGCCGAGGTAGCCGAGGCCGGAGGCGCGGCGGCCGGCGGCGGATTTGATCCAGCCGTGGCCGGGCTTGGTGCGCTTGCGGATTTCGAAGCCGTCGGAGGAGAGCTGGGCGAGGGTGTAATCGCCCCAGGCGGGGACGAGGTCGAGGAGGCCGGCGACGGGCGCCTTCCAGGTGGAGAGCGGAGGCGTGGCGAGGCCGGCGACCTGCGCTTCGCGGACGGCGGCGCCGGGGTCGCGGCGGAGGCCGGTGACGCCGCGCACGGCTTCGGCGAAGAGGCCGTCGCCTTCGCCGGAGAAGCGGACGTGGCGATCATGCGGCGCGTCGGAGAGCGGGATGTCGAAGCGGACGCCGAGGCCGTGGAGGAAGTCCTGGTTTTCGTCCCCGTCGAAGACGAAGGAGTGCATCATCCGCAGGGCGTCGCCGTCGGCGTGGAGGTAGAGCCGGACGACGAAGGGGAGCCAGGCGCGGTCCGCGTCCGAGGCGGAGTAGGAGGACGAGGAGGGGGAGGAAGGGGCGGGTTGATGGCGCCCCTCGATGCGGATGACGGCGCGGACGGGGCCGGATTGTTCGACGACGACGCGTTCGGTCTCGCCTTGGAGAGACTCGGCCGGGGAGACGAAATCGGGTCGGGCCTTGCGGAGTGAGACGAGGCGTCCGGCGCGGGCGATGTCGCGGCCGCCGCGGCGGAGGGCGGAGATGAGGTGAGGGCCGCGACGGGGGACGACGCAGGCGACGATGCCGTTGTCGATCTCGACGGCGTCGGAGCTTTCCCGGACGGAGACTGGGCCGGCCGGGGAGGCGGGGGTGGCGCCGGGGACGAGGGTGAGCGTTTCGGTCCGGCCCCCGTCGGCGGGGAGGGCGTGGGCGCTCCACTTGAGCGAACCGTCGGGCCAGGTGGCGAGGGGCCAGGACTGGACGGGGACGGCGACGCCGGCGGTATCGCGGAGGCCGAAGGTGGAGCCGGCGGGAACGGCGCCGCGCGGCCAGGGGACGCCGAGCGTGGCGCCGGGCTGTTCGGCGGGAACGCCTTCGAGCCAGCGGAGGACGGCTTGTCCTTTGGTCTCGGGGGTCGGGGTTGGGGACAGGTTAAACGAGACCGAGGGGGCCGGCGCGGCGTCGGCGCGGAGCAGCGCGGCTCCGAGGGGAAGGGTGGCGGCGGCGAGGGAGCCGGTTTTGACGAAGGAGCGACGGGTCAGGGGCATGAAGGGGCGGGCCCGCGCGCAGGGCGGACGAAGTGGGGCAGGAACCAGGGCCAGCGGGCGCCGTGAAAACGCGGCTGGAACGGGAGGGGGGCGTGGGAACCAAAAACGACCGCATCTCGACTCGCGGCCGCGACGCGAGAGGCGGGGACCGGTCAGGCGAGGTAAAAGACCTCGGTCAGAGACTTGGAAACGGGGCTGTTGTCGGGGTTGGCCGGCATGACGTCGGCCATGTGTTTCCACCAGCGTTTGCAGACCTCGGTGCCGGCGATGGCCTGCCAGCGAGCTTCGTCCTCGATCTCGGCGTAGCCGAAGAGCTGGCGGGTCTCGGGAAGGAGGTGGATCGAGTAGTTGTGAACGCCGTGGGCGCGCAGCACATCCTCGAGCTCTTTCCAGATGGGCTGATGGCGGCGGGCGTATTCCTGTTCTTGTCCGGCGTTGACGGACATCACGAAGGCTTTGCGGATCATCGGGCGGCGACGAGATTGGCGACGAAGGGATGGTTGGAGGCGAGGGGGGCCCCGTCGGTGAAGGCGCGGCCGAGGTTGGCGGCGAGATCGCGGACGTTGGGGATCTCGGACTTGGTAGTCGGATCCTTGATCCATTCAACGGTCGAAGCGGGGAACCGGTCCACTTTCGCGGCCTTTTGCACGGCCTCGACGAGCCGGGTGTGCTCCTCGGCGATCGCGGTCGTGCAGATGAAGGCGTGGGGGTCGGTGAGGCCGGCGAGGACGGCGGCGAACATGAGCTGGCGGGCCTCGTCGGCGGAGGGGAGGGGAAATACACGGCGATGCCCATCGCTGTCGACGATGACGCAGCGCTGTTCGTGCCACCACTCGGCCCGCCCGGCGCTGCCGCGGATGCAAATCTCGGGCTGGCGGGTGTCGGCGATCGCGTGGCTGACGCCAAACCAGAAACGGGTGCCGGCGGAGGAGGATCCGCGGACCACGGCCGTGTCGAACATGTCGATCTCGTGGGCGCGGAAGAGCTCGGCGGAATCGACCTGGAATCGGGCGGAGTCGAGGGCGGAGGTGCCCGCGAAGAAGAGGGACAGATTGATAAAGTGCGCGAAGGCGTTGTTGAGCGGCGAATCAAGCACCGCGGCGCCGTCGGCGTCGGCGCGCCCGGCCCAGTGGTTGCGGGCAAAGTAGGAGCGCGGACGGGGCCAGAGACCGATCATGCGGACGTCCTCGATGCGGCCGATGACCCCGCTCAGGAGCTGGTTTTTCAACCACCTCGCCTCCAGAGGATAAAGGTCTTGGAATCCAACCGCGACCCAACGGCCGCTGGCGGCCTCGGTGCGGCGAATCAGCTGGGCGTCTTCGAGCGAGCCGGCGAGCGGCTTTTCCACCAAGACGTTCATGCCTCCGCGGAGGGCGGCGATCGTGAGACGGGCGTGCCATTGGATGCCGACCGGAATGAGGCAGAGGTCGATCCGGCCGTTCTCCCGGGCAAAAAAGGTCTCCGTATCGGGGTAAATCGCGGCTCCATGATCGCCTAACTCCTTTGCGATTTCCGGCACCTGATCCTGATTGATGATCACGGCGGCGGTGAGCTCGATCAACTTGGAGGCCAAGGCCTCGCGCACGAGCTGGAGATAAATGGTGCCGTAGCCGCAGACGCCAATGAGGGCTAAGCGAGGCAGACGGGTGCCGAGGGGAGAAGGCATGGTAAGTGGGGTGGCCGGTGCGGACCGACAAAAAAACGGATAATCCGCTTGTCCCTAGGGGCGACGCACCGCAGGTCTGACAGTCAGACTACTCGCCCCAATGTCTATCCCGTCCCTTCGGCAACTTGCGCAGCAGCTCGGTCTCTCTCACACGACGGTCTCGGAAGCTTTGCGGGGAAGCCCGCGTGTGAAGCCCGCGACCCGGGCCCGGGTGATGAAGGTCGCGCGAGAGCTCGGATACCGACGCAACCCGCTGGCGGGCGCCTTGATGTCGGAGATGCGGCGTTCGCGCGCGGGGACCTTCCGCGGGGTGTTGGCGGTGCTCGATCTGGACGGCCCGGAGGGGCGGCCGGCGAACGCGATTCGTTACCACCGGGAGTTGTCGAAGGGCGCGACGACGCGCGCCGCGGAGCTGGGGTTCAAGGCGGATGCTTTCGCGGTGGGGAAAGGCGGGCTGTCCTTGGAGCGCTTGGATACGATTCTGCAATCGCGTGGCATCGGTGGCATCTTCCTCTTGCCGGTGCGCGAGACGCCGGATTTGACGCGTCTTGATTGGACGCACTTCTCCGGCATCTACGCCGACTATGTGATCGAGCGCCCCGGTCTGCACGCGATTTGCCCGGACCATTATCGAGGGATGATGACGGCCTTGGATCGTCTGCGCGCGCTGGGTTACCGCCGGCCGGGGCTGGTGTTGGGAGCCTCGCATGACGCGCGCATTCTGTATCGGTGGGAGTCGGCCTATCACGCCTACCAGACGCATCACGACGGGATGACGCGCCTGCCTCCGCTGATCGTGAGCGCGCCAAACGCGAAGGACTTCGAGGTTTGGTTCCGCACGGTGAAATGCGACGTGGTGCTGGCGCATTCGCCCGAGGTGAAGACGTGGATGGAGGCGGCGGGGGCGCGGGTGCCGGAAACGCACGGTTTTTGCTGCCTGAACGTGCTGAACAGCATCGAGCCCTGCGCGGGGCTGGACCTGCAGCCCGGCCTGCTCGGCGCGCGCGGCATGGAGCTTTTGATCGGCCAGGTGTTGCGCAACGAATGCGGCGCGCCCGAGCTCCCGATGACAACGACGGTGCCGACGGCCTGGGTGGACGGTCCGACCTTGCGCAAGGCTTGAAACGATGGACTCGGCGTGTCGGCAGGCTTCGGCGGCGAGTGTTTCCGGACGGGGGCGGGGCCGCCGCGGGCGGTTGGCGCGGGCCGCGGCTTGGGTTGCGGTGCTCGCTTTGACGTTCCCGGCTTTGCGCGCGGGCGAAACGCTCCAAGTCATCGTCGACGACGCCTGGTCCGGCGCCACGGGCTGTCATTTTTCGGGGCGGCTGGTGGAGCGGCGCCTGGCGGAGGAGGGCGCCCGCGGGGCAGGCAAGCGGCTCTACCATAATACGCGGCTCCTGCTCACGAGCGGGGAGGAGGGTTTTGTGACATGGCGCGCGGCGGGTCACGAATGGACGACGCGCGCGGATGACGACGGCTACTGGACGCTGGCGATGAATCCCGCGCCGGTCTTTGCACCGGGCTGGCACGGGATCGAGACGGAGCCGGAGCGCAGCAGCGCGGCGGGGCTGCTCGTGGCGGATCCGGCGAACCGGCTCGGGCTGATCTCGGACCTCGACGACACCATCGTGGTGAGCGAAGTGATGGAGAAGCGCGTGCTGTTGAAAAACAGCCTCGCGGTGGCTCCCGAGGATCGGGTGGCGGTGGCGGGAATGGCGGAGCTTTACCGACGGCTGCTGGCGAAGAACGTCGAGCCGGAGGCGGCGGCCGTGTTCTATGTCTCGGCCTCTCCGAGGCAGCTCACGGACAACCTGCGCGCATTTTTGAAGAAGAACGGGTTTCCCCGCGGCGTGCTGCGCCTGAAGGAGCTCTCCGAGACGAGCGAGGATTCGCTGACGGGCGACCAGCGCGCCTACAAGCGCCGGACCTTGGAGGAGATTTTTCGCGCGTATCCGAAGGTGCGGTTCGCGCTCTTTGGCGACGACGGGGAGCAGGATCCGGAGATCTACGCGGAGTTGCAGGAAAAGTTTCCCGGGCAAATCGAGGGCGTGTGGATTCGCCGGATACATCCGGACGCGGCGCGGGCGCGATTTGCGGGGCAGGCGGATTTGGGCGAACTTTTGGCGCCATGAGCAGCCACCGCCTGCGGATCGTCACCTGGAACATCGCGCACGGCCGCGGTCTACGGCCGATCCAAGGGTTGCAGACGAAGCGCTCGATGCAGGCGCATCTGCGGAGGATCGCGGCGCTGTTGACAAAGCTGGACGCGGACGTGGTGGCGTTGCAGGAGATCGATCAGGATTCGAGCTGGGCGGGGAATTTCGACCACCTCGCGTATCTGCGCGAGCACACGAGCTACGCGCATGCGCTGCACGGCGTGACGACGCGGAGGGAGGGGATTTTCAACCTGTGCTACGGGAACGCGTTTTTGTCGCGTTTCCCTCTGGAGGAGGGCGAGGCGGTGGCCTTTGGGAAACGGACCTTGGGTGAGAAAGGTTTTCTGTTTGCGGAGATCACGGCGGCGGGGAAGCGGGTGCCGCTGATCAACCTGCATCTGCATTATCGGTCGAGGCAGGCGCGGATGGATCAGGTGGGGCAGGTGTTTCGTTATCTCGCGCAGCGGCACAACGCGCGTTCGCCGTATTGGAACGTGCCGCCGGTGGTGTGCGGAGATTTCAACACCTCGGGAAAGGCGAGCGACGCAACGGCGGGGCTGCTCGCGGAGCTGAAGTATTTCGGCGCCTATGAGCTGCATCCGCGGGACGGGAGGACCTTTCCGTCGCCGCTCCCGACGCGGCTGCTGGATTTCGTGCTCGTGCCGGCGGAGCTGCGCGTGGAGCGCTGTGAAATCGTGCGCTCGTGGCTGAGCGATCACCGGCCGGTGTTCGCGGAGATCTCGCTGGGCCGGGCGTAAGACCGGCGGCCTGGCCTGCGAGGCGACGCGGGAGGCGTCCGCGCGATCAGCAGATGTCCGGCAGTTGCTCGAGATGAGTCGCGGCTGTCGCCGGCTCCGGGATCAGAGCAGGTTTCCTTGCGCGGCTCCGCCGAGGGGCTGGAGACCGACGGCGTGGTAGCCTTTTGGCGTGAGAACGCGACCCTGCGGGGTGCGCTGGAGGTAGCCTTCCTGGATGAGGAAGGGCTCGTGGACCTCCTCGAGCGTGTCGGCCTCCTCGCTCACGGCCATGGCGACGGTGCCGAGGCCCACCGGGCCGCCGCGGTAGTTTTCGGCCATGATGCGGAGGATGCGCTTGTCCATCTCGTCGAGGCCGCGGGCGTCGATCTCGAGGAGCTCGAGCGCGGCGGCGGCGACTTGTCTGGTGATACGCCCGTCGCCGCGCTGCTGGGCGTAGTCGCGGGCGAAGTTGATCAGATTGTTCGCGATGCGCGGCGTGCCGCGGGAGCGCGTGGCGATTTCGCGCGCGCCGGCGTCCTCGATGGGCACGTGAAGCAGGCCGCAGGAGCGCTTGATGATGCCGGTGAGCGTGGCGGCGTCGTAGTAGTCGAGGCGCGTCTGGAGGGTGAAACGCGAGCGCAGCGGCGCGGTGAGCATGCCGGCGCGGGTGGTGGCGCCGACGAGGGTGAAGCGAGGGAGCGAGAGGCGGACGGAGCGGGCGTTGGGGCCTTGGTCGATCATGATGTCG
>CAMLNJ010000097.1 GCA_946481225.1 uncultured Verrucomicrobiota bacterium
GAACGAACTGTCGGCGCTCCGGGCCCTCATAGATTCCTACCGTGCGGAATCCGCTTCGCTCCCGCCCGAGGCCGCCGCCGTTCGCTGGCTCGCCCTTTTTGATGGCTTCACGCGTTTGCCCGACGAGGCGTTCTATCGTCAGTCCTATCATGACCGCCTCTCCGCCGGCACGATCATCGAGTCGCTTCCCCCTCCCGCTTCGTGGGACGCCCTTGCCGCCGCCATCCGCGCACGCACCGAGAAAGCCTCCACCTCGCGCGAGGTCGGGCTCCGCCTCCTTGGCACCGTAATCGCCGGCGATTCCGCGGCTCAGCGCGCCGTGCTCGACCAGCTCCGTGCGGCGGTCAAAACCGACAAGAAAATCGAGAGCTATCAGCTCGACGGCTTCCTGGCGGCCATAGACAAGATATCCGACGCCATCACCGCCTCCGCCGGCGACTCGGCCCGCCTCGCCGCGTTCGATCGTGAACTCGGCCGCATTGAAAAGCCCGGCTCGAATCGCCCGTCGTCGCTCTCCATTCCGGATCTGGTTCGCGTCGCCGGCCGCCCTTCCGCCGAGCCGCTCTTGCTTCGCGCCCTCCGGCTCGATGCCGAGCTCCATCTCTGGGGCGCCGGCGAACACACCCGCCGGGCACTTTCCGAACTCGCCCTCAAAAACATCGACCAACTCAAGCGTCCGCAATGGAGCCTCGTCACCTCGTTGGACGACGTCGCGCTCTATGAGGCGATGGACAAAAGGTTCCCCGCCGCGGACTCCGCGGAAGAAGAGCGCAACACCGCCAAAGTGGTTTATCTGCTCGGCCTCGTCGCATCCGGGCGCACCGCCGACGCCACCGCGCTCGTCTTCGATCCCGAGACCCGTTTCGACCGTTCCGCCTTGGGCTTCGGCTACGGCGATCCCGACGTCTTTGCCCAGCTCCAACGCGCCGGCCGGGGCGATGCCGTCCTGGATTTCCTCCGTGAGGTGCTCGCTCGCGACCCCGCCCTGCCTTTCTGGGACGCGTTCATCGCCATATCCGCGCAACAAAGCCGCGCCCGCGAGGCCCTGGCGCTTTTCCGTGCCGTTTTGGCCAAACCCGAGCTGCCGTCCGGCGAGGCCTCGGCGCTTCGGGCCCGTTATTTCGGCGCCCTTCTCGCCGCCGACGAGATCGACGAGGGCCTCGCGGTGCTTCGCTCCCTCGTAGCCGAGGACCGGCGCGCCGCTTCCTCCACGTCGGCCCGTTCGTCCGCCGCCGCCGGGGCTCCCGTTCCCTCGACCTCCGCCCTCGTTTCGTCCTCTTCCATCGACGGCGTCAGCATCCCGCAGGTCGTCGTTTCCGCCGAGGAGCTCAAGGCCAAGGGGGGCGATGTGTCGGGTGAGATCGTCACCGCGCTTGAGTCCGGCGGGATTCCCGTCGACGCGTCCGCCGGCTCGGACGAGGAAGACGACAACGATGTCGTCGGCGAACGCGTTAAGCGCATCGATGTCCTGATTCGGCTCGGTCGCCTCCTCGAAAAGCCCGAACTGGTCGCGGAAGGCCTCGCCGCCGGCCGCGACATCCTGCCGCGCCTTGGGGAGCGCGACCTCTACCAAGGCACTTTTCTCGTCAAGACGATGGTCGATGCCCTCGACTCTCTCGGCCGAGGCGACGAAGCCGAATCCCTGCTTGTCGATCGGCTGCTCCAGCTCGCGCGCCAGGAAAAAGGCAATAACCGCTCGCAAACCCAAGCCGTCCTCATCCAGCTCGCAGCGCTCTATGGCAAGGCCGGCCGCCACGCGGACGTGCTTCGCCTCTACACCGGTTCACCCGACCTCGGCGCTTCCGATCTTTCCGAGATTTCCCTGAGCAGCTGTCGCGAGATCGAGGCCTCCGCCCATCTCCAGATCGCCGACGCCCTCATCGCCTCCGGGCGTGCCGACGAGGCCCGCCGCATCCTCCGCCGCATCGTCCTGAGCGAGCCGGGCTGCGACGACGCCTACGCCCGCCTCGAGAAACTCGGCGGCCCCGACTACGCCGCCCTCCTCGAACAGGCCGCCGGGCTGGACCGCTTCGAGGAGCGCCCCCTCATCTGGAAAGCCCGCCTCCAGCTTGCGGCCGGCGACCTTGTCTCCGCGGAGAAAACCATTCGCGCGGCCATCGCCATCGACCCCTCCGACGGCGAACAGGGCAAAAACGACCGCATGCGCGCCTACGCCGTCCTCGGCGACATTCTTGAGAAAGCTGGCGACTCCGCCCAGGCCGCCACCATGCGCGGCGCCGTCGCCGCCATCCGTCTCTCCGAACAAGCCGACGATTGGTGGGCCGCCGGGCTTCTCACGCGAGCCGTGGGCCTTTACGAGAAATCCCTCCTCAAGTTCGCCGACGCCTACTGCATCCAGTCCCGTCTCGCCCTGCGCTACAACGAACTCGGCGACTTCGCCAAAGCCGAAGAGCACTACCGCCGCGCCTTCGAGCTCATGCCCGACAGCTTCGGCCGCGTCGAGAGCCACTGCTTCGGCTGCGAAGGCGCCTTCAGCGGCGCCCGCGCCCAAAACGTCGCCGACAAGGTCTTCACCCGCCTCGCCGCCGAGGCCTCCCCGCGCGCCCAGGTCTTTTACCTCCTCGGCTACCTTCGCTCGGCACAGGAGCGTCCGGAGGAGGCGGCGGACAATTTCCGCAAGGCCGTCGCGCTCGATCCCGATTACCTCAACGCTTGGGAGAAGCTCCAAGAACTCGCCGGCGCCGTCTACCTCCCCGCCGCCGAACGCGAGACGGCCGCCCTCGCCATCCTTCGGCTTGATCCCGCCGGCAAACGCACCTCGCCCAAGTTCGACGGCATCTCCGACCTCCGGAAACTCTGGGGCGCCGTCCTCGCCGCCGAAGCCTCGCTCCCACCGGTGGAAACCGGTCCCCTCTTCGCGTTCCCCGCCGCCAAGGCCAAGATCGAAGCGAAAAAGAAGAACGCCGACGCCAACGAGTTCCCCTCGTTCATGCACTGGCAAAGCCAGCCTCGCAATCTCCGCGAGCACCTGAGCGACAACGATCTGTTCTCCGCCACCATTCAGTTCATCGAGCAGACCTTGGGTCGGTGATCTTCGAGGCTCTGTCCGCCGCGATGCCCTCGGCGAAACCAGTCGCCGCCATCGAATAACCCGAGGCTTCGCGAGCCGGAATCCGTGCTCGGCCAAATCAGCCGGGCATGGATCGCGTGAAAGCCGCCGGCCTCGTCGTGGCCAGGGTCCTCGGCGCCGCTGGCGCCTCTCAAATTCGGCCGCAATGGAGGATCAAATGGCTTGTCGGGTCACACCGGGAAAGCGGGGCTGTTTTAGGTAGGGCGCGACCGCCGGGCGCGCCGCGATGGAGTGGCGAATGCTCAAAAGTATTCTCGGCGGCCCGCGGCGAACGGCAGGCGAATTTTTCGGCGCGGTGATCCCGACGCGCCTCCAGCGTGTCGTCCCCGTGCGAATGTTCGTATTACGAACATTCGCGGAGGGGGTGCTTTCGACGGAGAATTCGGTGTCAATGTTCGTAATACGAACATTGGGCCGCGGGCGCGTCAGCCGAGCAGGCGCGCGATGCGGCCGACGTGAAGGGGCGCTTCGCGTTCCCAGCAGTAGTGCGCCTCGGCGAGGCGGCGGGCGGCGGCGCGGCGGGCGGCGGCGGCGGCGGGGTCGGCGAGCAGGGCGTCGAGGGTGCGGGCGGCGGCGGCGGGGTCGTTGAAGGACTCGAGGATGCCGGCGGCGGGATCGCGGGCGAGGACCTCGCGCTGGCCGGCGGTGGCGGCGGCGACGACGGCGAGGCCGGCGCCGAGGTATTGGAGGATCTTGTTGGTGATCGTGAGATCGCGGTTGGGGATCGCGGATTGCTCGAGGGCGAGGCCGATGTCGTGGCGGGCGATGAGGGCGGGAAGCTCGTCGGGCGGGACAAGGGGTAGAAAGCGGATTCGGTCGCGACGCTCCGAGGGGGCGAGGGAACGCAGACGGGCGGCATAGGACTCGTCGACTTGGCCGAGCAGAACGAGCCGAGATGGCCGGGCGCTCAGTGACCAAGCGGCGATAAATTCCTCGAGACCGCGGCCGGGGCCCGTTGTTTGCGAAAACCAGAAGAAGGACGGCGGAAGGAGCAGGGAGCCAGGAGCAGGGAGCGGAGAGACGGAGCCGGAGGCGGGCAGGGGCGGAAGGGGGAAGGAGTTGGTGAGGACGTTGGGGCGGCGGCCGCCGTAGCGGGCATGGAGAGCGTCGGCGAGCGCCTCCGAGGTGGTGGTGACGCCGGCCGTGCGGTGGAGCAGGTCGCGCTCGACGCGGCGGAGGAGCGCGAGCGGCCGGCCGGCGCGGTCGGCGGGAAGGAGATCCTCGCTGTGCCAGTCCTCGATGTCGGCGGCGACGCGGCGGCCGGCGTCGAGGAGGCGGAGGCCGGCCCAGTGAGCGATTTCGTTGTGAACGATGACGAGGTCGGCGGGGCGGGCGCGGGCGGCGCGGAGGAGGGCGGCGGCGGGGCCGAGGGTGTGGACGGAGGCGGGGCCGCCGCGGGCGGCGATCTCGCGGGCGAGGCGCACGCGGGCGCGGAGCAGCCAGGCGCGGGGGCCGTCGAGGAGCTCGATCTGCTCGTGGCGAAAGCAGGCGGCGCGGGCGACGAGCCCGGCGTCGAGCGCGACGGAGGGGCGGTGGTTGCGCACGCCGAGGACCGTGACCTCGTGGCCGGCGGCGCCGAGGGCGGAGGCCTCCTTGAAGACGCGGGGATTGCGCGCGAGGGGGCCGTTGGTGAGGACGAGAATGCGGCCGGGGCGGCTCACGACGCGGGGGCGAGAGAGGCGGCCGGCTTGGCGAGGACGGGCGTGGCCACGTCGGAGGCGGACGAGGTCAGGCGGCGGCGCAGCTTTTCCAGGGGAGTTTCCACCCAGCGATAGAAGAGGAAACCGGCGGCGAAGCCGAGCAGGACGTGCGCGGCCCAGAAAGGGACAAAGCCCGGGTGGTCCTGCGGGATGAAGCGGCCGGCGATGTTCTGGGCCGGGCTCATGAGGGGCATGTGCGCGAGGAAAATGGAGTAGGAGGCGGCGCCCCAGGCGGCGAGCCAGCGCGGGGCGGGAGGCAGGCGAGGCTCAAAGCGCAGGCAGAGAAGCAGCACGTAGGACGCGAGGGCGGGCGCGGCGACCTGGTCGCCGGGGAGGCTGAAGCTGGCGAAGGCGAGCACCGCGGGGTAGGCGAGCGCCACGAGCCGGAAGCTTTTCGGGAGCAGCGGGGAGAGCGCGGCCTGCACGGCGAGACCGCAGGCGAAGACGGGCCAGAGGGCGAGGAGCGGGAGCAATTCGGGAACGGTGGGCAGCAGCGACAAGGCGGTGAGCAGGGCGAGGAGCGCGAAGCGCCGGCGAGGAGCGCGGAAGGGACGGAAGAAGGCGAGGCCGATGGCGAGGTAGAACCCAATCTCGGCGGTGAGGCTCCAGCTCACGGTGAGGCGGGGTTTGAAGCCGAGCCAGACATGGGTGAGCGAGAGATCGCCGAGCGCGGCGCCGACGGATTTGGGAAAAGCGGATGCGGCGGACAGCCCGTTGAAGGGCGTGGCGAGCAGGGCGAGGACGCAGGCGAGGAGGAGCGCGGCCCAATAGGACGGAAAAATCCGGAGGAGGCGGTCGCGCCAGAAGCGCAGGGGGGCGGTTTGCTCGCCGCGCCGTTCCAAGCCGCGGGCGAGGCAGTAGCCGGAGAGAAGGAAGAGCAGGTTGCGGCCGAACCAGCCGTATTGGCCGAGGTCGGCGGCGTGGTGGAGAAACTCGTTGTCCCAGCGGTATGGATACGCGCAGGTGCCGTGGAAGAAGACGACGATGCCGCAGGCCAGGGCGCGCCATGCATCGATCAGCCCGGAGCGAGGAGGGGCGGAGACTGCGGGCGGGGGCGGCATGGGAAGCGAGGAGGCGGGAAGCGAGGATGGGCGCGTGGCGATCAACAACCCTGCATCCGGGCCTGATACAATGGGACAGGGGGTTCTTAGCATTTCCCCGTAGGGGGGGCCGCGAGAGGCGGCTAGCTTTCGGCCAGGTTTTTGCGGAAAAGCCAGGGTGAGGAGTCGGCGACGGGGTTTTCGGCGGAGCGGGCGCGAGCGCCGGCGAGGAGCGTTTGCCAGAGGGCGCGGTGTCGCGGGCGGAAGCGCAGGGTGCGGAAAAGGGTGGAGGGGCGGCGCAGCGCGCCGGCGAGGAAACGCAGCCAGTCGGCGGGGCGGGCGCAGCGCAGGATCGCGCCGGGGCGCACGCCGGAGAGGGCGACGTGGAAAAGCAGGCCGGTCGAGGGGGGGCGTTGCTCGCGGAGCGTCTGCCAGAGGCGGTCGAGTTCGCCCGTCGGCGAGGGGTGGGCGGCGAGGTAGCTGCCGGCGACGAGGAGTTGGGAACCGGCCCATTGCGCGCGGTCGCGCGAGCGGGCGGTGGCGAGGGTGAGGGCGAAGTTGCCGAGCGGGCGGGGCAGGAGGAGCCAGGCGCCGGGCAGGAGGCGCTCGCGGGCCGGCTCGATGATGGCGACGGGCGTGTCGGCCGGGACGAGGGCGGCGCGCGAGGCGGAGGCGCGGCAGAGCATGGCGCCGTGGGAGTGGAGGGCGTCGAAGCACTGGAGCGGCACGGGCCAGCGGAAGAGGCGGGGGAGCTCGTCGGCGCCGGGGGCGGTTTGCCAGATCGCGCGGCCGGTGTCGGTCCAGGTGTGGTCGGCGTTTTCCTGCCAGAGGCGCATGTTGGCCCAGGCGACGTTGGCCTGGGGGTGCGCGAGGAGCGCGGCGTGCGCTTCGGCGAGGAAGGCGGGTTCCCACCAGTTGTCGTCCTCGAGGATGGTGAGGAAGGGCTCGGGGCCGCCGGCGTAGGCGTGATTGAAGGCGGCGACGGGGCCCCAGTTGCGCGCGTGGTGGTGGAGCGTGATGCGCGGATCGCCGATCTCGGAGACGAGGCTGCGGGGAAAGTCGTCCTCGGGCGCGTCGTTGTGGAGCTCGCAGATCCAGTCGGCGAAGGTCTGGGCGCGCAGGGAGTCGAGCGCGCGGCGGAGCAGCGCGGGACGCCGGCAGGTGAGCAGGAAAACGCGGATGGCGGCCATGGCGTGTCGCGCGGGCGGGCGGTTGTTTTAGCGCGCGAGAAGGCGGGCGAGACGGTAGGCGAGGCGCCAGCCGACGAGGCGGGAGAGCGCGCGCAGTCGGCCGCCCATGGGAGGCGGGAGATCGGAGCCGCCGAGGGCGAGGGCGCGGGCGGAGGCGCGGCGCGAGGCGTCGGGCGCGTCCGGGTAGAGTTCGTAGGCGAGGCGCTGCCAGTAGGTGGCGAGGGCGGCGCGGACACGGGGAGAGTCCTCGCGGGCGGAGAGATGCGCGGAGATGAGCTCGATGGAGCGGGCGAGCGAGGCGAGCGCGGCGGGCGAGCGGCGTCGGCTGAGGCTGCCGCCGAGGCCGGAGCGGTAATGGCTGGATGCGTCGGGCTCGGGCGTGAAGACGAGGCCGGCGGAGACGAGGACGACGCGGGCGAAGTATTCGCCGTCGTCGTTGAGCGAGAGCGTTTCGTCCCAGGGGCCGGCGGCGTCGAGCATGGAGCGGGGGCAGAGCCAAGCGGCGGGGTGCATCATGCGGCACTCGGCGACGTGGAGGAGGAGCCAGTCGAGGGGCGAGAAATCCTGGAAGATATCCGCGTCGACGAAACGGGTGGCCGCGGGATCGGTCTCGAAGCGTCCCCAGCGGCAGGTGGCGAGGGAGCGGGCGGGGGAGGTGGCGAGGCGGGCGAGCTGGAGCTCGATCTTGCGCGGGGAGAGGAGGTCGTCGGCGTCGAGGAATTGGATGAAGTCGCCGCGGGCGAGGCGGAGGGCGTGGTTGCGGGCGGCGGAGGCGCCGGCGTTGGGTTGCGAGACAACCTGAATGCGGCCGGGGTGGCGGGCGGCGATGTCGCGGGCGCGGGCGAGGGTGCCGTCGCGCGAGCCGTCGTCGACTACGATGATCTCGCAACGCGGGTGTGTCTGAGCGAGGGCGGAGGCGAGCGTGTCGGCGATCCAGGGCGCGGCGTCGTAGGCCGGGATGAGGATGGAGACGAGGGGGCTCATGTCTCGGGGCGAGGGGCGAGGGCGAGCCGCCAAGCGCGGGTGTGATAGGCATCGCGCGAGAGGTCGACGTAGTGGTGCATGACGGCGGTCGGGCGGGCGATCTCGGCGGCGCCGGGCATGGTGAGGTAGTCGGCGGCGGGGGCGGCGACGGTGCCGGCGGGGGCGCGGGCGGCGAGCAGGGCGCAGAGGCATTGCTCGAGGTAGTAGCTGGTGCCGTGGTCGCGGATGAGGGAGGCGGCGGCGTATTCGAGAAAGTCCCAGTCGACGGTGTCGGAGCGGAAGCCGCAGAGACCGACGTTGACGAGCGGCGGGATGGGGACGCCGGTGATTTTTTCGAGGTAGGCGCGGGGGTAGCCGTAGTTTTCCGCGCAGTCGGTGGCGTGGAAGGGGCGGTCGGGCGCGGCGAGCCAGTCGAGGAGGAGGCGGGGCTCGCGCCAGAAGAGCAGATCGCTGTCGAGGACGAGGCGCCAGCCGGAGCGGCCGAGGTGGACGTCGATGAGTTTCCGGAGATGCGGGTAGTTTTCCCAGCGTTCGCGCAGGACGGGAAAGCGGGCGACGGGCAGGTGGCGGTCGAGATTTTCGCGGGCGGCGGCGTGGTCGTGGATACGGGCGGAAGGGAAGAGGCGCAGGAGCGGGGCGCGGGCCTCGGCATCAAGGGTGCCGTCGTCGTAGAGCTCGGGCGCGAGCGG
>CAMLNJ010000098.1 GCA_946481225.1 uncultured Verrucomicrobiota bacterium
GGACGTCGTTCTGGTAGAAGTAGCGGATGTCATCGATGCCGTAGAGGAGCATGGCCAGGCGCTCGAGGCCCATGCCGAAGGCGTAGCCGCTCCAGACCTCGGGGTCGTAGCCGACATCCTTGAACACGATGGGGTCGACCATGCCGCAGCCGCCGATCTCGATCCAGGGCTTGTTGACCTTGGGGAGGTGCGTGGCGCTGAGGTCCACCTCGAAGCTCGGCTCGGTGTAGCCGAAGTAGTGCGGGCGGAACCGGGTCTTGGTGTCCTTGCCGAGGAGCGAGGCGAAGATGTAGTCGAGCAGCGCCTTCAGGTCGCGGACGGTGACGTTCTTGTCGACGTAGAGGCACTCGAGCTGGTGGAAGTTGGCCGAGTGGGTGGCGTCGGTGGTGTCGCGGCGATAAACGCGGCCGGGCGAGACGATGCGGATGGGCGGCTGGCCCTTCAGCATGGTGCGGATCTGCACCGAGCTGGTGTGGGTGCGGAGCAGATACTTCTCGTGTGGGGATTTTTTGGATACGTTGCCGAAGCGGGCGGACTCGGGCAGGTAGAACGTGTCCTGGGCGTCACGCGCGGGGTGGTCGGAAGGCGTGTTGAGCGCGTCGAAGCAGTAATACTCGGTCTCGACCTCCGGGCCCTCGACGACGGTGAAGCCGACCTTGCGGAGGATGCGCGTCATCTCCTCGCGGACGAGGGTGAGCGGGTGGTGCGTGCCGAGGCCGCGGTCGGGCGAGGGCAGCGTGGGGTCGACGGCGGGCCCGAGCTGCGCGGAGAGCTCGGCGGCCTCGATGCGGGAGAGGGCGGCGTCGAGGTGGGCTTGGAGAGCGGTCTTGGCCTCGTTGACGAGTTTGCCGACGACGGGCTTCTGCTCCTTGGGCACGGAGCCCATCTGCTTCATGAGCGCGGTGAGTTCACCGTTGGGACCGACGTAGCGGGCCTTGGCGGCCTCGAAATCGGGACGCGCGGCGAGCGCCGGGAGTTCGGCGGCGGCTTTGGCGAGAAGGGCGGCGAGTTGGTCTTGCATGAAGAGAGCGGGGAGCAGGGAGCTAGGGGCAAGGAGCCGGCATCCAAGCCGGCGCGGGGGAAATGGGCAAAAAAAGAGGACGGCGCCTCGTGAAGCGAGGCCCGTCCTCCGGGACTGAAAGGAGGCGAGCCGTCCAGGGCTCGCGTTTGATTTGGCTGCTTAGGCGGCCTTGGCGGCGGCCTTGGCCTTCAACGCGTCCTTGGCTTTGTTGACCAAGGAGGTAAAGGCGACCTCATCGCGGATGGCGATGTCGGACAGGACCTTGCGGTCGAGACCGATGTTGGCGGCGGCCAGACCCTCGATGAGGCGGCTGTAGCTGATGCCGTTGGCGCGAGCGGCGGCGTTCAAACGAACGATCCAGAGGCCGCGGAAATTGGCCTTCTTCTTGCGGCGGTCACGGAAGGCGTAGAGCCAAGCGTGGTGGACGGCCTCTTTCGCGTAGCGGAAGAGCTTGGACTTGTTGCCAAAGTAACCCTTGGCGTAGTTGAGGACCTTCTTCCGGCGACGGCGGGAAGCGGCGGCATTGGTTGCACGAGGCATGTTGGTATTTCCTTTAGGTTAGAACCGGCGGGTCGTCTCGTTAGGATTCACCCGACAGGTTGGTTTTGTTTAGTCGTTGATCTGTTTGTTAATTACAGACCGAACGGCAGACAGCGCTTGAGCGGCTTCGCATGGCCTTCGGCCACGAGCTTGTCTTTGGTAGCACGGCGCTTGGCCTTGGTGCTCTTCGAGGCAAGCAAGTGACGGAACCCGGGCGTGCGACGCTTGAGCTTACCTTTGGCGGTGAGCTTGAAGCGCTTGGCGACGGACTTCTTGGTCTTTTGCATGGTGGGAAGGTGAGAAAGCAGAGACCCGCGCCGGGCTTGGCAAGGGCAAATCCGGAATCGGAAAGGTTCCTGCTGTATTCTACCCTCTGGAAGTTTTGGCGATTCGAGCGATGGTGGCACGATGACAGCCTGGTTTTCCGCCCTTCTCCGCCAACTTCCGCTCGGGCTCGCGTTCGCATTTCCCCTCTCGGCGGCGGAAATCGTTCTCACCGATCCGGGCTATGGCAAAATCAACGCCAGCGCGATCGATCAGCCGCGCCTCTATGTGATGGTCTCGGACCCGACAGCAGGCGGCGCGACCGTCACCTGGGACAATCCCTACGGCGCCGTCGACGAACCTGTCTTGCTGACGGCCTACGTCGACACCGGCGCCTCGGGCGTGGCGCTCAGCCGCCTGCACGCGACGGGCGACTACGATATGCCCCATCTCGACCTCGGCGCGTCCGATTATCTGGGCGCCTTCACCGAGATCGGTATCGGCGGCTCGGAGGTCGGCGACGTAACGCGCCCTTTCGGCATCCGCGTGCGCAGCGGCGGCCCGCCGGAATCGGGCGAGATGCTCGAATCGGAATTCGACGCCTACGGCGACTTCAGCCTCTGGGTGCGCCGCGATATCGGCGACTCCGAATACAACGATCCCATCAACCTCGTGGGCATGCCCGTGATCCGGCAACGCCGCCTCTATCTGGATACGCGACCGACCGTCAACTGGGACAACATGGAGAGCCACCTGCTCGCGCCCGCCGCGTCCGAACCGGTCACGCAGGCCACGATCCCCCTCGCCCTGCACGATTTCCTGGGCGACACGCCGCCGCCGGGGGAAGTGCTGCCGTCGCACGCCGCGAATCCCTTGGTGCCGGATATCGTGCTGCAAGAAGGCGCCCGCACGGCGACCGTAACCTGGCTGCTGGACACGGGCGCCGGCTCGAGCTTCACGCGCTTCGCGACGGCCAAGAGCCTGGGCTTGATCCCCGAACAGTATGCCACGCTGGCCGAGTTCATGGCCGATTACAATGGTCCGACGGCGGAGATAGGCGGCATCGGCGCGACCCAGGTGGTGCCGATCCTCAATCTCGACCGGCTGAGCGTCCCCACGCGCGAAGGCGCCGTCCTGGTTTGGACAAACGTGGACATCCTCGTCGCGGACGTAGCCGGCCTCGACGGCATCTTCGGCATGAACCTGCTCGTGCCGGCGGTGACGCTCGATCCCGCCGATCCGTTCGGGTCCCTGTTCGATATTTCCCCGCCTCCGGTGGACGGCGTGGTGATCGACACGACCAACGCCGCCGATCCCGTGATGCGCCTGACAACTCCTCGCGCCGCGGGCACGATCTTCGACTGGCTCGGCGCGACTTTCTCCGCGCCCGAGCGCTCCGATCCCGCCGTCGGCGCGCTCGCGGCCGACCCCGACGGCGACGGCCTCGCCAACCTCCTCGAATATGCGCTTGGCCGGGACGCCCGCGCGGCGGACGCCGACGCCTTGCCCGCCGCGGGCCAAGTGGCCGCGAGCGGGGACGAATATCTCACGCTGTCCTATTCGCGCCCGGCCGGCGGACGCGCGGGGGTCAACACCTTCGTGGAGTCCTCCGACGACCTGCAAACGTGGAGCCGCGGCGCCTCCGACGTCGTCCTCCACGCGACGATCCCCGACGGCTCGCGCGAGACGCTCGTCTACCGCGCCGCCGCGCCGCTTGCCGCGGGCGGACGCAAGTTCCTGCGCCTGGCCGTGGAAGTCGCGCCCTGAGTTTCCGGCACGCGCCCCGCCCACGGCCGCCCCCCGGAGGGCGGACGCGTCCCCGCGCACGCCGCCTTGGGTGCATGGGGTCGAACCACGGGCGGAGGACCGCCCCTTCACGAGAATCCGGGAGCCTCTCGGGCGGTCGGTGTAACAAAGCGGAACTACTTCGTCTTCATCACAAACACGCCGTCCCAATCCGGCCCCGGAGGCTCGGCAAGCATGGCGTCGCAACGTTTCAAATACAGCGCCGGCAGAGGATCCGCAGCCCCGCCGACGGCGGCCGCCGCGGCCGCCAGCGCCGCCGCCTCGGCGAAGCCCGCCCGCGCATCGGCAAAACGAGCCGCGCGGTAGTGCGCGAGCGCCGCCTCGTAGACGGCGAGGGCCGGATCGCGCGTCGCGCGCACGGTGAAAATCGCGACCGGCTTATTTTTGCCTTTCACGCGAATGAAGTCGACCGGCTGGAGCACGAAATCGTCATTCACGAGCTCGGCCACGCTTTCGCCTATCACCAGCGTAAGACCGTATTCCTTGGTCACGCCCTCGAGACGCGAGGCGAGATTCACCGCGTCGCCTATCACCGTGATTTCCTTCTTCTGCGGAGACCCCATTTCGCCGGCGATCACCTCTCCGTGATTTAGTCCGATGCCGATGTGCAGCTCGGCGATTCCACGCGCCCTCCAGCCGGCGTTGAGGCGATCCAACGCCGCGAGCATGTCGACCGCGGTGCATACGGCGGCGGCGGCGTCTTCGCGTTCGGTGCGCACGCGGACGTTGCCCCATACCGCCATGACCGCGTCGCCGATGAACTTGTCCAGCGTGCCCTCGTGGCGAAACACGCAATCCACCATCTCGGTGAGATATTCGTTAAGCTGACGGACCAAAGCCGCGGAATCGGCTCCCTCCGTCATCGTCGTGAATCCCCGGATATCGGAAAACAGCATCGTGCAATTCCGGCGAACACCGCCAAGCGAGAGACTAAATTCATCTCCGCTGTCCAAGACCGCCTGAACCAAATTCTTGGACACGAGACGCTCGAGCATCGCGCGCGTGCGGAGTTTTTCGAGGAACGTGGCGAAGAACTTCTGCACGAGGCAAAGCGCGCCGCCGGTGTTGAGCGCGAGCAGCGGCGGCAGCACCACCGGCATCGGGCCCCACTTTGAATAGATGCCGAAAGCCAACGCGAGGCCGCCCGCATTGCCCGCCGCGAGCAGGCCGACTCGTAGCCAAGGATGTTCGACCAGGCTCAAAACCAAGGCCGTCAGAACGCCGAACCCTAGAATGGTCCCGAAGACCAAGCCGGATGACATCTCCGGGATTACGGCCCCATGCCGCATCGCCGCCGCCGCCTGCAAATGCACTTCCGGACCGAACATCTGATCGGCGGCTGCGGTGCGATGCATGTCCTGCGTCCAGGAAGCGGCCGGTCCGATGAGGACGACTTTGTCCTTGAAGATCGCGCCATCGCGCAGGTTGTCCCGCCACAGCGCGGGCGAAAACGCATTCCATACGGGAATATGCCGATAGGTTCCCGCCGGCCCGCCGAAACGAAGCCTCCGCACCTCGCCTCCCGTCATCCACGAGCTTCCAACGGCGGGCGGCCCCAGCAAGGTCGCGATTTTCGCGGCCATCGTGGGATGGGCGCCTTGCAAAAACACAAATTCCGGCCGCGTGCGTCGGATCACCGAATCGGCGTCGGGCAGAAAATTGACGAAACCCACCACCGCGAGCGGATCGTCGAGCGCGTCGCACAAGGTGTCCGCCGGATAGATCAGCGCCGGGTTGTCGCTATCCACCGCGAAATCCATATTGGCCGCGAGCACGACTTTGCCCTCGTGGCGCTTGAGGGCCACCGCGAAGGACTCGTCGCCCTTCCCCGGGGATACGAAAAGCAAGTCAAACACCACCGCTCGCGCCCCGGCGGCCATGAGCTTGTCCAAGAGTATCGCCCACGCTTCGCGCGACCAAGGATAGTCGCTCGCAAGCAACGCCGCGCCCGGCGCGGAAGCCAGTTCGTCGGGTAGAAAACGGGTTTCATAATTCTGTGCGTCGATGCCGAGAAAAACCAATCCATCCTCCTTCGGCGCAGGCGCAGCGCGGCGCAGAATCTCGTCCTCAAGCGCCCATTCGAGACGACGCAGCGGAAACAGCAGACCGTCCGCCTCGCTCCGCTCCGCCAATCTCCACAGACCCGCCCACGCCAGCGCGGCTCCGAGGCAGATTGCGAAGGTAAATATTTGGCCGCGAAAAACCTGTAATTTATTCTTCACGCTGGGCAGGCTCCACTCGTGCCCCGCGGCCGGGCGGGCACAAGCGGTTTTCTTTCAAATTGCCAACAATCACGACCGACTTACCGGCTAGGCCCATCACCCCGTATCCTTCCATGAAACTCCTCCGCCTTCTCCTCATCACCTCGGTCGCGGCGGTCTTCGCCGTCGGCCTGCGCGCGGCGCCGACCTTCGACTCCGCGACGATCACGTTCATCCAGCATGATGTCGCCGTCGCCGAGTTGGAGCTGCTCACGGCCGACTCCTCGGGCAAGACGGCGCGCCGTCCCGCCGCCCTCAACGAACCCGTCGCCGAGAGCCAGGCCGTCCTCACGGGCCGCAAATCGCGCGCCGAGCTGAAGCTCAACGACGGCACCATCGCCCGCGTGGGCCAGCTCAGCTCCTTCACCTACGGCAAGGGCACGCGCGAGCTCCAGCTCAAGCAGGGCAGCGCCCTCTTCGTCGTCCCCAAGGGACTCGGCGGCACCACCATCCAGGCCGGCGCCGTCACCGCCGCCATCACCGGCACCACGCTGCTCGTGCAGGTCTTCGGCGACCGCGTCCTGATCTACGTCTACGAAGGATCCGTCGAGGCCGCGGGCCACGCGATCGCCGCCGGCCAGATGCTGACCATTCCGAACTCCGGCGCCGCCACCCTCGCCGCCTTCGACGTGCGCCGCGGCGTCGAGACCGCCGCCCTCTTCAGCCGCTTCATCGACTCGCCCTCGCAGGACGAAATCCTGCGCCAGCTCGCCCCCGTCCTCGCCAACGCCGGCCGCGGCGGTCCCGTCACGAACCCGCCCGACACCGACCTCGGCGACAACACCGTGGTCAACCCGCGAGTGAACACGCCGCCTCCGACCGTCCGCGAACCGCAGACCCCCACCGACCAGGTCTTCACCGGCGGCACCCAGACGCAGACCCCGAACCAGACGCAAACCACCGCCCCCTGAAACGGGAACCCAGTCCCATCTACTCAACGGTCATGAACGCTTCCTCCTTTTCTCCCTCCGCGCGTCTCCTCCTCGCCCTCGCCGCGCTCGTCCCCGCCGCCGTCGCCCAGCCGGCGGCGGTCGAAGATCGCGCCGGGACCGCTTCCGGCACCGGGCAAACGGCCCCCGCCAACGACGACGCCCTTCTAGAGGACGGCGGCGATCCCGCCGAGCTCGTGCGCGCCGAGCGCGCCCTCCGCAGCCGCGTCAACCTGAACAACGAGTTCGTCTACCAATCCAACGCCGCGCTCGACGGCCGAGGCGGCGAAGGCGACTTCGTCTGGTTCCCGGGCGTCGTCGGCTCCGCCACCTATAAGGTCTCGGACGCGATTTCCCTCGAGGGCCGCGCCGCCCTGCAGGCCGGCCTCTACGCCGATCTCACCGAGCTCGATTTCTGGGGCGCCTCGGCCGAGCTGCTCGGACGCCGCGTCCTCGGCGCGAGCTGGTCGGCCTACGCCGGGGCAAAGGCCTACGACTACCAATCGTTGGAGGACGGCGACGCCCTCTCCCGCGCCTTCGCGCCGACCGCCGGCGTGAGCTACGGCCGCTACTACGCCCGCTCGCGCACCTACGCCTTCGCCGATCTCGGCGCGAGGCACTACTACACCGATCCGTCCGCCGACGAACGCGACGAACTCGCGGCCTCGCTCGGCGTCTCGAAGCAGATCGCGGAACAGCTCTACGCGCAGGGCTTCTACGAGTATCGCTTCGCCAACTACGAGGAGGGTGGTCGCGAAGACCGGCGCCACTACGTGAGCGCCTCTCTGATCTACCTCTTCAACGACACGCTGCGCGCCAGCGTGGGCGTGAGCTTCATCGACAACGACTCGAACATCGCCGGCGCCGACTACCAGTCGGTCAACACCGGGCTTGGCTCGAGCGTAAGCTGGGAGTTCTGAGCGCCGCTTCGCACTCCGCCGTAACAAAGGCCTACAGTCGCGCGGCGCAAACGGCGGCCCTCCCACCAAGCGCCCCCCCGCACCAGCGGGAAATGAAAAGCCGGCGCACCGAAATGTGCCCCGGCTTTGTTCTGGTTTAGCCGCGCCCGTGTCGGGCGCGTTCCGGGCAAAACCACGGCCGACACGGCCGTGGCTACACGGTGGGGAACGACTGGACTTAGTAGTCCATGCCGCCCATGCCGCCGCCGTGGCCGCCGGCGGGGGCGGCGGGCTTGTCCTTCTCGGGGGCGTCGGTGATGATCGCCTCGGTGGTGAGGAGCAGGCCCGCGATCGACGCGGCGTTCTGGAGGGCGGTGCGGGTGACCTTGGTCGGATCGACGACGCCGGCCTTCACGAGGTCCTCGTAGGCGCCGGTGGCGACGTTGTAGCCGTTGGCGCCCTTGGAGGCGAGGACGGCCTGGACGACGACCGCGCCCTCGACGCCGGCGTTGAAGCACAGCTGCTTGAGGGGGGACTCGACCGCGCGACGGATGATCTGGGCGCCGAGCTTCTCGTCGCCTTCGAGGGACGCGATGACGGCGTCGACGGCCTTGGCGGTGCGCAGGAGGGCGACACCACCGCCGGAGACGATGCCTTCGGCGACCGCGGCGCGGGTGGCGTGGAGGGCGTCTTCGACGCGCTGCTTCTTCTCCTTCATCTCGGACTCGGTGGCGGCACCGACGTTGATGACGGCCACGCCGCCGGCGAGCTTGGCGAGGCGCTCCTGGAGCTTCTCCTTGTCGTAGTCGCTGGTGGTTTCCTCGATCTGGCGGCGGATCTGCTTCACGCGGCCCTGGATGTCGGAGCCCTTGCCGGCGCCCTCGATGATGGTGGTGTTCTCCTTGTCGACGACGATGCGCTTGGCGCGGCCGAGGTCGGAGACCTGGACGTTCTCGAGCTTGA
>CAMLNJ010000099.1 GCA_946481225.1 uncultured Verrucomicrobiota bacterium
GGCAGCAGGTGATCGGCCTCGGCACGATGCTCGACACCGCGCGCTTCCGTTCGCTGATCGCGCAGGAGCTCAAGCTCGCGCCTACGCAGGTTTCGGCGCTCATCCTTGGCGAACACGGCGACACGATGATTCCGGTCTGGTCATCGGCCGCCTACGCCGGCCTGCCGCTCGCGAAGGTCGCGGGCTGCACCACGGCCTTCCAGAACCAGATTTTCGAGCGCACGAAGGGCAGCGGCGCCGAGGTCATTCGTCGCAAGGGCGGCGCGGGCTGGGCGGTGGGTCTCACCATCGCCGAGGTCGTGCATGCCATCGCGCTCAACAAGCGCACGGTGTTGCCGGTTTCGACGCTTCAGCAAGGAGCCTACGGCCTGCGCAACGTGGCGATCAGCGTGCCGACGCTCGTCGGCCGCGCCGGCGCCTTGGCGCACGTCGAGGTCGAGCTCTGGCCGAAGGAGCTGTCGGGGCTGCAAGCCTCGGCGCGCGCCTTGCAGGAGACCTACGCGAAAGTGTCGAAGGCCTGAGCTGTTTGAGCGAGACTCAAGGGGAACGCCCGGGGACGGGCAGTTGCTTGCAACTGCCTTTGAAGTGCGCCTAACCTGGAGGGCGGCTTGATGCGAAGATGAAGACAGGCTGTGTTGTGGAACCCTTATCCCTCCCGTGCGCCATCCCCTTTGCTTCAGTGTCCGCCTGAGTGCATGTCTCGCCGTGTTATTCGCCAGCGCGTGTCGTCGTGCCGCCGAGCCGGCCGAGGCCGAGCCGACGAAGCCGGTGGAAGCGCGGCAGGCGTCGTCGACGAAGCCCGTTCAGCCGGCGAGCGAGGTCCGGCCGACGACGGAGCAGTGGCTGGCGCGTATCCTCGCGGTGAGCGACATCGCCGACGCGGCGGAGCGGAAGCGCGCGCTGGCCGGCGTGTGGGCGGAGGCGACCGGCGAGGAGCGCGCGCTTGTGCTGGAAGCCTTGTGGGCGCTGGGCGAGGACCGCGGGGCGCGGGCCCGTTTCGCCGAGTTGTTCACGCTGTGGTGCGAAGGCGAACCCGAGTCGGCGGCGCGCTGGGCGGTCTCGATGTGGGACGAGATTCCCGGGCGCGACGGCGAAAAGCTGCGCGAAGAGGCGGGTTTCCTGTGGGCGAAGCGGGATTTCGACCGGGCCTTCGCGTGGGCGCTAACCTTGCGCGACGTGAAGAGCGAGTGGAGCCTCGCGGCGAAGATGCTCAAGGAGGTGGCGCTGCGCGATCCGCGACGTGCGCTGGAACTGGCGCGCGGCGTGTCGGCTGAATTTTTCGCGGCCGCGGCGAACCGTATTTTCGCGGGTTGGATCGAGCTCGATCCGGCGGCGGCATTCGCGGAGCTGGGCGTGGTCTGCAAGGATTCGTCGATGTTTCCGCACCGGCTCGGCGCCTGGGCGAACGTCGATCCGGCGGCGGCGGTGCGCTGGTCGCTGGCGAACGATGGCAAATGGCTCGGCTCGCTGGCGAACTTTGTGGAGGACAGGCGGGCGTTTGTGGGGGCCTTGTTCGAGGCCAATATCAATTGGGCGGCGGCGAAGCGTGGCAGTCCCTTGCCGATGTATTTGACCGGTTGGATAGGCGATGACGCCGCGGGCGCGCTGGCCTGGCTCGACGCTTTGCCCGAGAGCCCTGAAAAGGTCGCGCTCATCGCGGAGGGGACCAAGCACGTTTCCCACGACGAGGGCGGTAAGTTCCTGCCGGAGGGTGTGCCGCTGATCATGCGCATGCCGGAAGGCGAGGCGCGCGACGCCGCGCTGCGTTGGCATCTCGGCGAGTGGGGACGGAGCGACGCCGAGGCGGTGTTGCGGTGGCTCAATGAGAACGAGGTTTCCACGAGCGTGCGGGACGCGGCGGTGGCAGGCGCGATGAACGGCCTGGCCAAGGACGACACGAAGGCGGCGTTGGATTTCGTGGATACCTTGGCGGTCGGTCCGCTGAAAATTCGCGCGGAAAAGGAGCTGGCGGCCGGCTGGGCGGCGACGGACGCCAAGGCGGCGGCCGCGTGGCTGAGCACCCGTCAGCCCGGCTGGCTGGCGGAACCATGGAGCGGGAGCGCCACGGAGCAGAAAAACCGGATCGCGTCGGGCTGGATGGACGCCGATCCGGAGGCTTTGTTCGCCTGGGCGGCCGCGCGCGAAAACAAGGAGGAGGCCAACACCATTCTGGCCTACGCGGCCGGCGCGCTTGCGTGGAGCAGCCCGGGGAGCGCGAACAAGCCGGGGCGGGCGGTCGAGCTATTGCTGCGGCTGCCGGCCGATTTGAAGGCGCGTCGAGATCATCTTGAATCGATTTTCGGCAACCTGATCCGCGCGAAGAAAGAGGCGGAGGCCGTGGCCATACTGGACGCGCAGCCGGGTCTGTCCGCGGAGCAAAAGCACGAGATCCTCGAGTGGGGCAGGGTCGAGGCGAAGCGGTATTGAAGGGCCCGAGCCGCGCCACCGGCAGCTTAGGCTGCGTGGCGCGGTCAGCGCAGCTCGAGCGCGACCACGCTCATCGGGGGCAGCTCGGCCACGAGCACGCCGTCGGCGAGCTTCGCGCCGGTGAAGGGCGCGGGGTGCATGGAGTCGGGCGCGTCGAAGGTGTTGTGCGCGTTCATCGCGGAGGCGGTGAGCACGCGGCCGGCGACGGATTTCGCGGGGAGTTGATCGAAACGGATCTCGACGCGCGCGGCCTCGCGCGGGTGGACGTTGGCGAGCGAGACGTGCACGGCGCCGTCCGAGGCGCGGCGCGTGGCGCTGGCGGATATCGCCGGAATCGGCGCGCCCGTTGACGCGCCCGAGGCGCCGCCTTCGACCGAGTAGGCGGGAACGTCGTGGAGATCGACGGGCAGCACCGTGCCGCCTTGGTGGGCCTTGAACATCTCGAAAACCCAATAGGTCGGGGTGCGTAGCATGCGCGGGCCGTCGGTGAGGATCATGGCCTGGAGCACGTTGATCGTCTGCGCGATGTTGGTCATCGTCACGCGGTCGGCGTGGCGGTGGAAGATGTGGAAGTGCAGCGCGGCCACGAGCGCGTCGCGGAGCGTGTTTTGCTGATAAAGGAAGCCCGGCGTGGAGCCCGGCTCGGCGGCGAACCAGGTGCCCCACTCGTCGATGATCATGCCGACGCGTTTTTCCGGATCATGCACGTCCATGATCGCGCCGTGGCGGCGGATGAGCGTCTCCATGTGCAGCGCCTTGGAGAGCGTGAGGTGCCACATCGCTTCGTCGAATTGCGTGGCGGACTCGCGCGGCGGCCAGCCGGTGGGCACGGTGTAGTAGTGGAGGGCGAGGCCGTCCATGTTGCGGCCGGCCTCGCGCATGAGGACCTCGGTCCAGCGGAAGTCGTCGGAGTTGGCGCCGCAGGCGATGCGGTAGACCTGGTTGCCCGAGTAGTTTTTGACGAAGGTGTTGTAGCGCCTGTATTCGTCCGCGTAATACTCGGGGCGCATCGATCCGCCGCAGCCCCAGCTCTCGTTGCCCACGCCGAAATAGCGCACGCGCCAGGGTTTTTCCCGGCCGTTCTTGCGGCGGAGATCGGCCATGGGCGAGGCGGCGTCGGAGGTGAGATACTCGACCCACTCCATCATCTCCTGCACGGCGCCGGAGCCCACGTTGCCGCAGATGTAGGGCTCGCAGCCGAGGAGCTCGACCAAGTCCATGAACTCGTGCGTGCCGAAGTGGTTGTTTTCCACGACGGAGCCCCAGTGGGTGTTGATGATGCGCGGGCGCCGCTCGCGCGGGCCGATGCCGTCCTTCCAGTGGTATTCGTCGGCGAAGCAGCCGCCCGGCCAGCGGAGCACGGGAATGTCGAGGGCCTTGAGCGCGGCGAGGACGTCGTTGCGGATGCCGCGGGTGTTGGGGATGGGCGAATCGGGCCCGACCCAGAGGCCCTCGTAGATGCCGCGGCCGAGGTGCTCGGCGAAATGGCCGTAGAGGTTGCGATTGACGACGGGGCCGGGCGTGGCGGCGCGGAGCGAAGCGGAGACGGTAAGCGGCATAGGGGAATGCGTTTGCCTGATCCTACTGGATTGGCCGGCTGACGAGCGCCAGCTTCATATGATGCGTTGTTGTCCTCTTGTTGATTTTTAGTCCTGATCTGGAGAGGCGCGGGCGCCGGAACGAGGCGATGCGCCAAGGCGCGTCGTCGAAAGCGGAGGGAGGTCGTCGCAGTCCAAGGAGGCGCCGCCGGGGTTTCTTGTAACAACGGCTTCTTCGTCGGTAAGTAAGGTGTCGCCGATGTCTTCGGATTCTTTTGCGTCTCCCGCCGTTCACGCCGGCGCCCAATTCGCCACCACCCGGTGGTCGATCATCGCGGCGGCGTGCGAGGCGCCGACGGCGGAGTCGGACGCGGCGCTGGAGACCCTGTGCCGCGCCTATTGGTATCCGCTTTATGCCTACGTGCGTCGTTCCGGCCATCCACCCGCCGACGCGCAGGATCTCACGCAGGCGTTTTTCGCCCGTTTGCTGGAAAAGGCGTGGCTGCGCGACGCCCGCCCCGGCCTGGGCCGATTTCGCAGCTTTCTTCTCATGGCGCTGAAGCGTTTCCTCGCCAAGGAGTGGCGCCGGGAAAACGCGCGCAAACGCGGCGGCGGGCTCGCGTTTGTCGCGCTCGACGCCGACGAGGCCGAGGCCCGCTACGCGGTGGAGCCCGCGCTCGGCCCGGACGAAATCTACGAGCGCCGCTGGGCGCTGACGCTGCTTGATCGCGCGCTCGCCGGCCTCGCCGAGGAGTATCGCGCGACGGATCGCGCCGCCGAGTTTGAGCTGCTCAAGGGGCATCTCGTGGCCCCGCGCGGCGAGATCGACTACGAGTCCACCGCGGCGGAGCTGGGGCTCTCCGCGGGCGCCGCGCGCGTGGCGGTGCACCGGCTGCGCAAGCGCTTCCGCGAGGCCATCCGGGCGGAGATAGCCGAGACCGTGGCCGCTCCCGGCGAACTCGACGTCGAGCTCGCGCATTTCGTGAAAGTTCTTTCGGCGCGGGCGTAACATCACCGCCTTATCCGGTATTTATCGTGGTATGACCGCTCCCGCCGCCGCCTCCGCCGAGTCTCCCCGCTGCCCGCGTTGCCAGGCCGTGCTGCCTCCCGACGCGCCCGCCGGCCTTTGCCCGAGCTGCCTCGTTTCGGCGCATTTCGGCTCCGCGGCCGAGCTTACGGAGCCCGCCGCACCGGCGGCCGCCACCCCGTCCATCGACGATATTGCGCCGCATTTTCCGCAGCTGGAAATCCTCGCCTGTCTCGGGCGCGGAGGCATGGGCGTGGTTTACCGGGCGCGGCAAAAAAGCCTCGGCCGTCTCGTCGCGCTCAAGCTGCTCGCGCCGGAGCGCGGCTCCGATCCGGCCTTCGCGGAGCGTTTCACCCGCGAGGCGCAGGCGCTGGCGCTGCTCGATCATCCGCACATCGTCACGATCCACGACTTCGGTCAGGCGGGCGGCTATTATTACCTGCTCATGGAATACGTGGACGGCGTCACGCTGCGCCAGCTCGTCCACGGCGGGCGCATCGCCGCCCGCGAGGCGCTCGCGATCGTGCCGCAGATCTGCGACGCGCTCCAATTCGCCCACGACCACGGCGTGGTGCATCGCGACATCAAGCCGGAGAACATCCTGCTCGACCGGCGCGGGCAGGTGAAGGTCGCCGACTTCGGCTTGGCCAAGCTCGTGGGAACGGCTGCGGAACCGGCGGGCGCCGAAGGCGAGATCGGGGCGGGCGTTTTCGCCGATTCCGCCGACATCACCGCCGCCGGCCATGTGATGGGCACGCCGCGTTACATGGCGCCCGAGCAGCGCGAGCGGCCGACGGAAGTCGACCACCGCGCCGACATCTACGCGCTCGGCGTGGTGCTCTACCAGATGCTGACCGGCGATCTGCCCGGGGAAAAGCAACTGGAGCCGCCCTCGCGTCGCGTGCGGCTCGACGTGCGCCTGGACGAGATCGTGCTGCGCGCCTTGGAGAAGGATCCCGAGCGCCGCTACGCGAGCGCGACGGAGTTCAAGACGAAGCTGGAGACGCTCGGCGCCGAACCGCCGCCGATGGCGTCGCCGGGCGCCGGAGCCGCGGTGGGCGCGTCGTCGCCTCCTCCGCCTGCGCCGCCCACGCCGCCCACGCCCGGCTTCGCCACCGGCCCCGGCCCGGAGGATCCTCGCCGCGCGGCGCTGGAGAAACTGAAGCCCGCCGCGACGGCGCTGATCGTCACCTCGGTGCTCGACCTGGTCGGTCTGAGCGTGGTGCTGCTGGGTGGTCTCGCCGCCCTGTTTCTTTTTCCGCTCTTCGGCATCGGCGCGGGAATGGTGGGGCACGGGGCGTTCAACTTTTTCGGCATGGCGTTGCCCGTGGCCGGGGCGCTCGCGGGCGTGGTGGCCGCGCTTGTCGTCGGGTGGATGCTGCTGAACGTGGCGGCGAACCTGTATGTGATCTCCGCCGCGCGCCGGATGATGGCCGGTCGCGATTTAGGCCGAGCCCGCGTCGGCGCGATCATCGCCATCGTGCTCGGCGCCCTGGGCCTGTCGGCGGCCACGGGTTCGGGCGGCGCCTGGGTCACCGGTCTGTGGGGAGTTTTCCAACTGGGCGCGGGCATCTGGGCCTTCGTGCTCCTGCGCCAGCCGGAGCTGCGCGCGGCCTTTGCAGCTCCCGGAGCCGGGGGAGCCGGAACCGGCACGCCCCCGCCGCCCGCGTCGCCCGCGTCGGCCGTGTCGGCGCCGCCCACTCTCGCCGAGATTTCCCGGCGGGTGAACGCGCCGGCCACGGGGCTGATGGTCGCGGCGGGTTTGCAGTTGCTCATTTTTGGGGTCTGCGCCGCGGTCGTCGGGCTCAGGCTCATGACCCATCGCGGATCGATCGGGCTGGGTGTCCCCGAGCTGATCGTTTTGACCTTGGCGGCTCTTCTGGCGGGCGTGACGGTCTTCGTCCTCGTGTGCGCCGCGCGGATGCGCCGCTTACGCGGCCATGGCCTGGCGGTGAGCGCGGCCGTTTTGGCGATTGTCACAATCCCCAGCCTGCCGCTGGGGCCGATATTCGGAATCTGGGCGTTGGTCGTGCTCTTGCGGCGAGACGTGCGCGATGCGTTCGACCGGGACGGGAACGGAGACGGGTCGTCCGGGGACGCGACGGCACCGATCGCCGGCCTCGTTTCGACTCCTCCGGTCGATTCCGGCGCTTCGGTGGCCCGCCTCGTGTCCGCGCCCGCGACCGGTCTGATGGTCGCTTCGGGGCTCCAGGTTATCGTCTGCCTCGCGGCGCTCGGGTTTTTCCTTTTCTGCGTGAAGTTCACGCGGAGCGACGCCACCGGCACGCTCGAACTCAGGCTGCCGATCAACAGCTTCAGTTATCGTTCCTCCACGACGCCGAGTTCCGGACCTCCTTTGTGGTATACGCTGGCCCCTGCGGTGCTGGGCGCGGGGCTTTTGTTTTCAGGGCTGACGTTTTTCGCCGCGTCGCGGATGCGCCGCCTGCGCAATCACGGCCTGGCGGTATGCGGCGCGCTGCTCGCGATCTTCACGTTGCAAGGCGCGGGCCTCGGGGTCGTCTTCGGCATCTGGGCGCTCGCGGTCCTGTGGCGTCGCGAAGTCCACCAGTCGTTCGACGCCGGCCTGCCGGGCGGACGTGCTCGCGGTTGTCTGTTCGCCGCCGGTTTCCTGTTGCTTGTCTTGGTGCTCGGAGCGACGGCGGGGTTTGTCGCATATCGCCGATTCGCGCCCCCTCGAGAGTCGAGGGCTTCCGTGTCGTTTTCCCCGCCTGCCGTTCCGTCCTCGAGTTTCGGGGCGACGTCTCCTGGCGAATTGGCGCCGGGGTCTCCAGGCGTGCCGGTGGAGGCGCCTTCCGGCGATGCCGCCCGACCGCTCCCTTCGCGTTCCGGTGGCGCGCTCGATCTCGCCCCGTATTGGACGAAGTCGTTCGCGAATCTGCCGGCCGAGGAGGTTTACGGGCTCCGCTCTTTGCGTGGCTCGCACGAATTTGGCGGCCAGGCCTTCGACGTCGGCGGACAAATCGTTTTTCTCGGGGCGAAGAACGACGGCTCCTCGAGCGGCGCGCCGCTGCCGCGTTCCGTCACGGTGCCGGTGGGGCGCAAGGTCGCCTCGATGCGTTTGTTGCATGCGACCCAGTGGCAGGACCCGGTGGGCGTCGAGGTCGCCACGTTGCGCTTCGTCTACGCGGACGGAGAAACGCGCGAGCAGGCTCTGCGCTACGGCGTGCATGTGCTCGACTGGCAGCGTCTGCCGGGCGAGGAGACGGAGCCGCTTTCGGATCCGGCGAGCCGCATCGTCTGGCGCGGAACGGCTACGCCCGGGCTCGACGCCTCGGCGCGCGCGGTGTTGACGACGCTGGCCAATCCGCGGCCGGACCAGGAGCTGCGCGAGTTGGAGGTCGTCTCCCGTTACACGCTCGCATCCTACGTCTTGCTCGGGGCCGCCGTCTCGGCCGAGGCCGATCCCGAGGCGCCTGTGTCGGTGCCGCCGCCGGAAGGCGCGCGGAGTTTTTCCGAGGTGCGTCTTCGGGTGGTAGATGCCGCGAGCGGCAAACCTCTCGCGGGGGTGTTCGTCGAGTCGGGCGCGGCGGGATCTATTTTGCCGCCGCTCTTCACCGACGCGGCGGGGGTCGCGCGGTTGCGCTATGATCCGGCGAACA